>JANOJM010000355.1:0-2206 GCA_031418735.1 Nitrospiraceae bacterium
TCGAATTGTATCGAGCCACTCACCAGGAAGGCAACAGACATGACACGATCCTTGACGAAAAGTCGATTCCAAGAAGAGCTCTTGCGGATAATGGATCGTAAGCATCACTGGGCCTGGCCGGCATTCGCCGACGGAACAGTCACCATCGATCAGCTCACGCGCCACTTCCAACAGGAATACAGCGTATACGTCCGTGACTTTCCTGTGTTCCTCGCTCACATTTACGGACAAAATCCCCCGGCTCCAGTTCGCCGGATGCTCGCCGATAATATTTACGAAGAAGACACCGGTGGGCTCTCGTTGGGAAAATCTCACCCAGAATTGTTCCTGACCATGATGGCAGGCCTTGGGCTGCCGGCGAGCGACTTTGATAGGGTACGCCTCTTACCAGCCAGTCGGCGCTACCGTGCCTGGCTAGAGCGTGTCTCGAACAACCGGGACTGGGTCATTGGAGCGGCGGCCCTTACTGTTTTCGTGGAAGGCAGTTTGAAAGATCGCGCGGAAATCTCCGCTCCCTCCAAACCCAAGACCGCCGAAGACATCGAAGCGATCGTCCACCGCCACCCACTCGTGAAACACCACGGCCTGCCCCCAGATTCCATGGATCTGATTCGGGCTCACCAAATGGTCGAGTCAGGCCACCGCCATGATGCCTACGCCATGGTGGTGGACTACGCCACGACATCCACCCAACAGCGAGCGGTACTGAGCTGCCTCAAGAAATGTCTGACCCTCTGGCAAGCCTATCGTGATGCCGTCGCCAAAGTCTGTGGCTTGAAAAAACCTAAATAGTGCTTTGTTCATCTATCTCGCACTCTTGCTTCTTCTCCTCACCCTTTACCATCCGCCATTAGCCATGAGCGCCATTCCTCTGGGCGACATGGCGCTGGTTCCTGCCGGAGAATTCCTGATGGGACATCCGGCCGGCAGCGATGGCCTTCCCGACGAACAACCTCAACGCCTCGTCTACACCGCGCCATTCTGGATTGACCGCTATTTGGCAAACGCCTTCCAACCGAGGCGGAATGGGAAAAGGCCGCGCGCGGCACCGATGGCCGTCGCTACCCTTGGGGAAACGAGTGGGACTTCAGAAAAGCCAACAGCGCCAGCTATTGGGCAGGGCGAACTATCGACTTTCAGAGCGGAACGGACTGGGATGCCTTTTGGATCAAGGGCGACGGAGCACAGATTGCAAAAGAAAAAGGGCTCAAAGGCGAAGTGCTCACCCTGCCGGTCGGCAGTTTTCCCGCGAGCGTCAGCCCGTACGGCCTGCACGATATGGCAGGCAACGTCGCGGAATGGGTGCAGGATTGGTATCACCCGAACTACTACAAAGAGGCCTCCCTCTAAGATCCCCAGGGACCTCCTCACGGAGCGATCAAAGCGATGCGGGGCGGATCCTGGCTCAAACCGGCTATCAGCCTTCGCGCGAGTGATCGAGACTGGGGCACGATGGACAGCCGCCCAAGCGGCACAGGATTTCGCTGCGCCAAAGATGCGTTCTAATGCGGCTCGACCTGGCGTATCAGCCAGTATGTTTTGCACTTCTGCCATAGGTATATACAGCGACCGTCACGGCTACGCCAGATGGAAAGAATAGACATCCATGAACGACACTCAGGATTTCAAGGTCTTTGCCGACCAGCTTGCTGACATCGCGCAATGGGCCTACCGCAAAGGCTGGGCTCCGGCAACCAGCACGAATTACAGCCTGCGATTGCCCGCGCATGCGGCACCGGCCTTTTGCGCCATCACCAGTTCAGGCGTGGATAAAGAAACCTTCGAACCAGATCAGGTTCTTGCCGTCGACCGGATTGGTATGCCAGTGAACGGCTGTACATTGCAGCCATCCGCAGAAACACTCCTGCATGTCATGCTCTACCATGCGACGGGGGCCGGCGCCGTGTTACATACTCATTCGTTAGCTGCAGCATTGCTGTCCCGATCTGCTGGAGAATGCGGTTACCTGAAACTCTCCGGATGGGAATTGCTCAAAGGCTTCGACGGGGTTGAAACTCACGATTGTGAGGTTGTCCTGCCGGTGTTTCCAAACTCGCAAGACATACCGGCATTGGCCGCTCACATCGAGACCCGTCTTCCACGTACGCAACCCTGCTATGGGTTTCTCTTAGCCGGACACGGGCTTTACGTATGGGGAAAGGATATCGCAACGGCGAAGCGTCATCTGGAAGTGTTTGAGTTTCTC
>JANOJM010000356.1:0-11474 GCA_031418735.1 Nitrospiraceae bacterium
TAATCGTGCGGCTCGAATGAGGGAGCGATGGCCGTCATGTAACGCGCCCATTGTGGGCACGAACCCGATAGTTACCCCTTCCCGGAGTAATCCTTCGCTCCATGCAGTCATGGATCGTGGGGTGCGGATAATTTTCATGAGCCTGGAGGTGGGCTACAAGCAGGGCGAGACCCATAGCGGGTCGAGGGTTGAGGAAACAGGAGGCGAACCTCCGGCTGCTTCCCGGCTTCGGCGAGCAATTGGCTGATTGTGCGCTGGAGTAACGGATGGACGAACAGCGGATCGAGTTCGCTCATCGGCATGAGGACGAACCGGCGACGGTGCATGCGAGGATGCGGCACCGCGAGATCCGGTTCGTCGATGATCTGTTGGCCGTAGAATAAAATGTCCAGATCCAAAGTTCTGGGGCCCGATCGGTTCTCCTCATCGCGTCCGAGCGCTCGCTCGATCTCCCGGAGTATAGCCAAGAGGCTCTTCGGCGTGACATCCGTTTCAAGTTGCACGACCCCATTCAAGAACCAGCCATCGCCAGGCTGGGCATGATCGGTTACAGGCTCGGTTTCATAGAGCAACGACACCCCCGAGAGTTGGGAGTGCGGTAGGAGGCTCAGCAACGTCACCGCACGGTCGCAGAAATCGACTCGATCGCCGACGTTCGAACCGAATCCGATGAAGACCGTCTCTCTTCCCACTCTCTCTTCCTCCAGGGATGACCGTGACGCGCGATGGCAGAGGTGCCCAGGTGAGGGGCAACTGCGCGCGTCGAACGAGCACCGTTTCATCGTGCGCGTTCTGCGAGCAACGCAACTCACCTGGGCACCTCTGCCCGTCTAGAACCCCGCCTTCTTAATACGTTCCACCGCCTCCGCCAATCGCTCTTTCGAAGTGCACACGGTCATCCTGATATATCCTTCGCCCGGCGCACCGAAGCCGTTGCCAGGTGTCGTCACGATCCCAGCTTTCTCCAGCAAGTGAGCCGTGAAGGATGCGGAGGTGTATCCCTTCGGCACCGTGACCCAGATATAGAACGCAGCCGGAGGCGGATCCACTTCCAGTCCAAGCTGTTTGAGGCCTGGGACGAGGGTGTCGCGCCGTTCCTGATAGATCTTGCGCAAGCCATCCGTCACTGAATCATCCAGGTTGAGCGCAGTGATGCCTGCCTCCTGAATGGCCTGGAAACAGCCGGAGTCGAGATTGCTTTTCACCTTGCCGAGTCCAGCCAAGATCTGCTTGTGTCCGACGGCAAATCCGAGGCGCCAACCGGTCATGTTGTAGGTCTTCGAGAGCGAGTGGAACTCGATCCCTACGTCCTTCGCACCATCCACTTCCATAAAGCTCGCAGGGGGTTTGCCGTCGTAGAATATCTCCGAATAGGCTGCGTCGTGGCAGACGATAATCTGGTTCTCCTGGGCGAACTCCACTACTCGCTTAAAGTAGTCCTTGCTCATGATGACCGACGTTGGGTTATTCGGGGAGTTCAGGAACATCAGCTTCGCCTTTTTCGCCACGTCCATAGGAATGGCTTTCAAGTCTGGCAAGAAGCCATTCTGTTTCGTGAGCGGCATGAAGTGCGAGATGCCGCCGGCGAAACTGGTCCCGACGGGATAGACCGGATAGCCGGGGCTCGGGACGAGCACGATATCGCCCGGATCGACGAATGCGAGTGGAATATGTCCGATACCTTCCTTCGAACCAATTAATGCCAGAACTTCATCTGCCGGGTCGAGTGTGACGTTGAAGCGCCGCTTGTACCAGTCGGCGACAGCTTTTCGGAACGACAGCATGCCCTCATACGAAGGATATTGATGGTGCTTGGGATCCTTGGCTGCGTTCGCCAGGCTGTCGATGATCGGCCCCGGCGTCGGTAGATCTGGGTCGCCAATGCCAAGATTGATGATGTCGATACCCTTGGCAATTGCCGCCTGCTTCATCTTATCGATGGCAGCAAACAGATAGGGAGGCAGGGTCTTGATTCGTGTGGCAACTTCTATCGGAAAACCAGGCATGTCCGATCTTCTCCTTTTATAAATTAATTGGTCGGAAAGTCATCGGTCGTCAAGTCGTGAGAACTTCGGAAGACTTTCGACTTGATGACGTTCGGACTTTTCGACAATGAAACTAAGCGTACAGCAGGAGCAAGGAAGTAATCAACGCTGAGGAGAGAGAAGATGGCCGATCAGCCGATCGGCGATCTGATGGAGTTGCGGCAGATGGGGGAGGGCTGTTGTTTTTACCTGTTGCGCGGCCAAGCGCGCTTTCGTGAGGTCCGGCGCACATTCTTGGCACAATGAGTCGATACCATTCTGTTCCATCTCCAAATGAAACAGAAGTCCGTAGGCGCGCGCGCCATAGCGGAAGGCTTGCAAGGGGGCGATGTCGGAGCTTGCCAAGGGCACAGAATCTTTGGGGAGGTCGAACACCTCGCCATGCCACTCGAATACCTCGAACGACTCCGGCAACGTGCTGAACACAGGGTCTTGTTTTGCCTCAGCCGTCAGCTTGACTTGCGTCATGCCGATTTCCAGCGCTTTGCCAGAACGTATGGTGGCGCCCAACGCTTTCGCCATGAACTGGCTGCCCAGGCACACGCCGATTACAGGCGTGCCGGCGAGAAGCGCTGAACGAATAAACGCTATCTCATCCGCAATCCACGGATCGGGGTCGTTCACCGACATCGGCCCACCCATCACGATCAACAGATCGCCTGCATCTTTCGGGAGTCCGTCTTGCGGGACGAGGTAACGTTCCAGGCTCACGCTTCGCTCAGTCAGCGCTGTCGCAAAAGCTCCGGGCCCTTCAAAGGGAACGTGTTTCAGGCAGACTGCGCGCATCAGAAGACCTCGTGCAATGACAATGGACGATAACTATTCGTGCCCGGTAGTTCTTCTAGCAGGCTGCGAGAACGCCGCTGGCGGACTTTTTCAGCATCCTGCTCATTGGAAACATACACGGTCGCCGTATTGACAGCAAGGACTGTCTCATGAGAAAGGGGCTAGCTGAACGATCCATTAACAATTGAGATGGGAGCTGCGTAAGCGATTGGTATCTCGGTTTTATCGTTGTGGAGTCTTCCGTCTCTCCTCTAGCTGTTCGGCTCCTGCCGCGCTACAATTCGCCTCATGAAACAATCGATCAAGTCGAAAGACGATCTGCGTTGGCTGCTGGGCCATACCGGCGGATTTCGCGGCGGCTATGTGACGGATGTGCAGGTGTCGAAGCGGCGCCTGTTGGATGAAGCGTCGGGCCGTGAGGTAGCGGCGGGAACTATGGTCACAGTCGTGGTCCGTTATCGTATTCGCCAGATGGCGCGCGTTGCGAAACTCACGATGACCGGGGTGACGGATTTCTCGATGTTCGAACAGGAGGGGGCCGATTGCTCGACACTGGGGGTGATCCAAGCGGAGTTGACCGACGGAAGACTCCGTTTCTGGTTCGACCCGCAGGGCGAACTCTATGTCGTGTGCGAAGAAGCCCAGCTGGAAGAAGTGGCTGCGCCGAATCTCGAAGCCTTGTCGCTAGAGCAGGTGGCTCAATGGACCTTTCAAAGTGTGATGCCGGATTGGCCGACGATCACCTGGCTCTTGGCGGAACTGGATGTGGCCGGTGTGCCCTGTACCTGGCGAGCCACTGCTTCATCATCCGGGCGCCATCCTTCCATTCAGTGGGAGGGGGATTTGCTTCCGGCATCGATGCAGGGATCGAAGGGTGTCACAGGGGTTCACTGTATGTTGTATGGGCCGGTCGATGGGCCAGGGTTCGGCGTGGTGCTGCGGGTTCGCGGGGTGCAGGATCGCCGGACCGGGCAGGTGCTCTCGCTCCTGGCAGATCTGATCGCCCAACGATTCTCAGGCCAGTGTCTGGTGGGTAATACGATTATTCCAGGCGGGGAATGGCAGAATTGGAAATCGTTCGAACAGCAGCGCGGGGCCGATGGGTAGTAGACGAAAGTGGGTCTGGTCTGTCTTGTCTGTCTGGTTTGTCTAGTTAGCTTTGCTCAACCAAATAGACGAGACAGACCAAATAGACCAGATCAGCCCAGCGCCTGTCCGCTGGCTTGTTCCGTGAGACGCGTGCCGTTGATATGTGCGTAGGTTGCAGCGCCGTTCCCGTTTTTCACGCCGTTGATGTGTGTCTTCCCGTTCCCGTTCTTTCCGTTCACACATTCCACCAAAGCCCAGAGCCGCATCGGATTTACATTCTGCCTCCGAGCGACGTGTAGCGGAGTTCCTTCCAGCACGGTCTGGAGCGCCAGGTCTGTGCGCCATCCTAAGTTCTTCGTGATGGGGGACAGCATTTTTTCGATGGCGGCGATGATTTTATTGTCATTGGCGAAATGATTCAGCATGATAATCCGTCCGCCTGGCCGGCAGACGCGGATCATTTCGCTGACGACCTTGCGGTAGTCGGGGACAGCGGTGACGACGTAGGCCGCGACGACTGTGTCGAAACTATCGTCTTTGAACTCCATCGCGCCGGCATCCATCCGATGCAATTGCACGTGGTCCATCCGGTGTTCTGCCGCTCGCTGTTTCGCTTGATCCAGCATGCCTTCTGAGAAATCGATACCGACGATCTGGCAATGGCGGGGGTACATCGGCAGGGCCAAGCCGGTTCCGACTCCCACTTCGAGGATTTTTTCATGAGGCTGGGCGTTCAAATTCTGAATGATCGACTGGCGTCCTTCGTGAAACACTTTTCCGAAAATTCGATCGTAGATCTTGGCGTACGAGGTATAGACGCGCTCGACTTTCGCTAAATCCATATCACCTCCGACTCCACATTAAAGGCGACTTGCGCTCCTCGACCAGCGAGGGATGAGCAGACTGCCGTAACTGCTTAGGTGTAAAATACTTGTGCGGCGGAGCACCTGAGTGGAGCGAGGGGAACCGCCTGACCTGCACCGAAACTACAATAGCCAACTCCCTGGGACGAGTCAACAGATTATCTTAGGCCCATCCCTTGATTCGCCCGCGGCCCCTGTGGGATAGGTACCGGCATGATTTTCGCTGGCTTTTTCGCTGGTGCCATGTGTCTCGGTCTCATTCTCGGAGACTGGCTCTACTTCGTGCGCCTTACGCCGGACGCTGGCCGGTATGGATGCGGAGTGGCGCGCACACACGATCGATTCACCCATACGACCATGGCGCAGCTGGCTGGCCGGTTCGATGCAGGCGGCGTCTTGGCCTTGCCGCATGGGACGGCCCGGTATTACCAAGATGTGAACCAGATTGTGATTCGCCAGAAATACCGGCTGTTCGCTATGGGTTTTCGAACCTTGTGGCCGTTGAAGGGATTGATCTCCCTGTCTCCGGAAGGCGACGCGCTTGGGGTGCTTTGCCGAAAGCTCACTCCCTGGTCCTCGGCGCTTCTCACCGGTCTTTGGTTTGCCGTGGTGGCTGTCGGTACGGTGGGGGCAGTGATCTCCTTGTTCGTCGAGGGAGAAATGGCGGCGCCCGGCGGAGCGGTGTTGGCGTTCGGGATTATAGGGTTGGGAGCTGTTTTTTTACTCTCAGGCGCCATTACGGTCGTCTTTGCATATCGGCTGGAGAATGCCAGGCTCATGATGCTGTATCAAGAACTCCGGGAAGCGATCGAAGGGGCTAGATTGCCAGCCTGATGTTCAGGCGAGAGGCGCGGGGCCAGAGGCTAGGGGCGAAGACTTCCGGTCGAAAGCCCGGCCCTTCCCTCTAGCCACTAGCCTCGCGCCCCTGGCCTGGCCGGTGGTGCGATTCGCGACGGCACTCATGAATAATCCAGGCTAGGAGAGATACAGACTTAAGAACTGATCATATTCAGCAGAGAGATTCAGGCTGGATCGGTTGCGGGCGAGACCGGCAATGATGCCGCGATGTTTCTGGCTGAGCCCGGACGATTCAAAGGCCTGGCGAAAGTGCCGCCAGCGCGCGGTCGCATCGGTGGCCAGACTTTCACGCTCTATGGGCGGCAGAGCGTGAATCGAGGTCGTGAGGGAACGAATGGCCTTCTCTACGCTCTCATAGGGCGGCGCCAGCTTGAGCTGGGCATAGAACGTTTCGAGGTGATGGCGGAATTCCTCTCGAAGCGCCAGGGTGTGATCGGTTGGGGGAGCAGTCGGTTCAGACATAGTAATCAGAAGGATGATACGAGAACCATCGCCGTTGTGACAACAGGCTTGGGCAAGCCCAGTCTGTCTGGTTGATCTGGTCTATCTGGTTTGTTTAGTGCATCGAGTTGGTCTGATTCAACCAAATAAACCAGATAGACCAAACAGACCAGACAGACAAAACGTTTCACTTTTCACGACCACAAGGCAGGCTTTTTGGGGCAGTCCTTGGAACATTGAGGCTAAGGTTGAGCCGGAACCAGGAGAGTATTCACTCAGCCTGACCTCAACCTCAGCCTGCGCCAGGAGGCGCAGCCTTGAGTGGGAGGGCGGTCCAGGTTGTGCCGGCGTCGGTCGAGCGGTAGAGGCCGCTGCCATTTGTGCCGGCATAGAGGAGACGCGGATCGCGCTGGCTCATCGCAAGGGCTCGAATGTTCAGTGAGCCCAGTCCGCTGTTGATCGCCGTCCAGGTCTGCCCGCTGTCGGGGCTTTTCCAGACTCCCCCCGGCCCTCCGATATAGAGGGTCTTCGGCTGGGTCGGGTCAAGGAGAATACTACTGATGAACAGATCAGGGAGCGATTGCCCGATCCGCTCCCATTGCTCTCCGCGCGTTGCGGTGCGGAAGAGGCCCTTCGTGGTTCCGGCATAGACGATGTCCGGGTTGACCACATCGAAGACAATGACATTGACCCCCAGCGCCATCGCCCCCATCAGCTCCTTTTCCGGAATCAGTCCATTGTTGATTTTCTTCCACCCCATTCCAGCGCTGTCGGATCGGTAGACCCCTCCCGTCGTTCCCGCATAGAGCACCCGAGGATCGCGGGGGTGAATGGCGATGGAGACTACGATGTGGACCTCCTTCATCCCTGCCATGCGTTCTTCCCATTCGCGCCCTCCGTCTTTGGTATAGAAGGCGCCGACGGTCGTGGCCGCGTAGATTTGATCGTGGTCTATCGGGTGAAAGACGAATTGATTGATAAAGGAGACGTGTTCTTTGAGCCCCACATTGTGGGGGAGCCAATGTTGCCCGCCATCCGGGCTCTTGTAGACGGCATCGGCCATGGTGCCGGCATAGATCGTGGCCGGAAATTCAGGATCGATCGCGAGCGTCGTCACCCGTCTGGCGCTGAAACTCGGGAACCGTTCCCACAGCTGCCCCTCGTCGCGCGATTTGTAGACCGCATCGTTCGTCGCCACATAGAGGATGTTTGCATTCGTCGGATGCAGGGCAATCGAAACGATCGCCTCGCTCTCCTTTTGACAGGCGGCGCTTGCCAGGCAGAGGAATAGGGCGAGAGCGCAAGCGAGTAATAGTGACTGGATCTGGTAGGCCCGAAGCGTCGTTATCATTGGAGAGCAATCTGTCCTGTGAAGATCGGCGAGAAACCTAATCACAGCGGTTGGAGGGGAGTCAAGGTCATGGCCTGGCCTGAGGCGTGGAGCGCGTGACTGATGTACTGCCGACGTAAGATAGTCGTCGGGATCGGTTAAAATCGACAGTGGCTTCCATGTCTGAGTCTGGGCAATTGACAAGTCCATATGAGGGAGTGATATTCCAGAGAGAAGGAGGGTCGCGTGACGCTATCGTACGAAGATCAGGAAGCGCTGCGGTATGCGAAGGCTCTCCTTGAAAACCCTGGCCTTGCCGCGAAGATCACGGGATTGATCGGCATGCCGATTGAGAAGGCGCTCCAACTGCTTCCAGGGAAATGGGCACAGGTCGTCAACGAGGCGACAAGGAAGTCGCTGGAGACGGCACTGCAGGCCGCGCTGCTGACGCTCGACGACAAGCCGAAGTCGAACTCTTGGGAGTTTCTCCACAAGCTTGCGGTCGCGGCGACCGGTGCGGGGGGCGGCGCCTTCGGACTGCTCGGTCTCCCAGTCGAATTGCCCTTGTCCACTACCATTATGCTGCGCTCCATTGCAGATATCGCACGAAGCGAGGGTGAACGCCTCCGGACGCCGGAGGCCAAACTGGCTTGCCTTGAGGTCTTTGCGCTTGGCGGGCCCAGCAAGAGCGACGACGCAAGTGAATCCGCCTACTTCCTGATGCGTGCCGCTCTGGCGAAGTCGGTTTCAGAAGCTGCGGGATACATTACTCAGAGAGGTCTGGTGGAGGAGGGCGCACCAGCCATCGTCAGGCTCATCGCACAGTTGGCCACGCGCTTTGGTGTGAACGTGTCCGAGAAGGTTGCCGCGCAAGCCGTCCCTGTGATCGGGGCCGCCGGAGGTCTCGTGATCAACGTCCTGTTCATAGACCATTTCCAGGAGATGGCGCGAGGTCACTTCATTGTCAGGAGATTAGAACGCACGTATGACACGCAATTGGTGCGGGCGGAATATGAGCGGTTGTAGGGGGTGAAGGGGATGGAGCCTGATGATCTTCTGTGCTCGCGCAACGCGCGGCCGCGGAAGGATGGGAAGGGAGTGGCCAAGTGCCCTTCTTGCTCGCAGAACGCGCACGATAAAACAGTGCTCGTTCGATGCGCGCAGTAAAGGGCAGCCTTGGCCACTCCCTAACGAGACGTGAAAAGAATTGGAGGCCCTTGCTCGGGCTAATGGCAAGGTGGTCGCCTCTGCCCAGTCGTCTCTGCCGAGATCGTCTCCGCCGAGATCGTCTCCGTGACGAATTCCCTCCGCCACCTCAAACGTAAATCCTAGCCCGCATCGCTCGCGTTTCACGCATTACTAGGAAAGTCGACCAGTCCGGTTACAATTTACTGGGAACCCGTTCTGCGTAGCCGGTCAGTTCCATGTAGCCCTGTCCGTGAATCGGCTTTCCCTGTGCTGTGCCGGTGGTCTCGATGGCGCCTTCCCAGTAGGTGATTTGCGTGCTGCGTTTGGGGGAGAGTTCTTGCTCTGCCATACGGGGCACGAGTTCCAATGAGAGTTGTTGTGAGGGAATGGTCAGGCGCCAACGCTGCGGATAGTGGGCCTTGCTCGCGGGGCTGGTCCAATAGCTGGTTGGTTCCAGCGTGAAGTCTCCGACCACAAGATGGCGTCCCTGTCCGTTTCGGTCGATCAACGTGCCGCTTGAGGCTGGATGGGCCGATCCGTCCGCCCGGCGGAGCCGATAGAGCATGAGTTCTCTCTGGTCGTCGAGTTGTAAGCTGAACCAGTCCCATCCGACCAGATCCTTATCGAGATCGGCGGACCCGAACTCATGGTCCATCCAACTTGTGCCGGTCACGTCGAACGATTCATTCCCGATCGTGACGGTGCCGGTCGTGGCCAGTCTGGTGAACGAATAGTAGTGAGAGGCCTGTCCTGCGACCGAACCTTTGTGGCTGATTCCGTCGGTGCCATGCACGACCAGCGGTTTCCCCGACGAGACTGTCAATTGTATGGCCATGTCGCCGTCCGCTGCCCGGAGGGTTTGCGTGCCGGGAGTGGCCGATGGCGATTCGGCGCTCCACTGATCGATCCAGACGTGGAGCCGATCCTGCGCTGCGCCCGCCTTGCCCAAAGCAGCCCGGCTCATTTTGTCCGCATAGTGAAACTTGCCCTTGCTGAGATCGCTGATAGCGAAATGGGCCAGGTACAGGTGAGAGACGGTCCACTTCGATGGCAGGGTTTTCGTCTGTTCTCGCGGCATGCCACGGCGGAAGAAGGTGAGTTCATAGCCGAAGGGCCGGCCATCCTTCGCCGTGACCTGGCCGGTGTAGTACCACCACTCGGTGCGAAACTCCTCATGCGCCCCGTGGTCGCGCGGAAAGGCATATCGATAGCCTTCCGTGGCGACTCTGAATTCATCCGCAGTATCGGCTGCGAGTCCTGGCACGACGACCAGCAGACTGCTCGCTAGGAATAGGAGGTGCCGGAGATGGCGCGGTAATTCGTACATGGGTGATGGATGCTCCGTACGGTATCGGGAGTCGTCGCGTGCGCTTATACCATGCTTCAACGGATGGCACAAATCTCCTGTATTGATAAGGGTTTTCTTCGACTCGATGAGTGAGCGATGCCAATTCGCGCCGTTGACAACTTTGTCGGCCATCAGCTATCGTGGCCTATGCAGACCGATCACGAACGAGAGCAGCCGGAGCGCGATCAGCCTCACAGTGCGACGCCGTTTCCCATTCCGGATCGAATTCCGGTGTTCCCGCTTCCGAATGTCGTCCTGTTCCCCAAGACCTATCTCCCCCTGCATATCTTTGAGCCGCGCTACCGCGCCATGGTCTTGGATGCGGCAAGGAGCGGGCAGTGTATCGGCATGGCCCTGCTCAAGGATGGATGGGAGACGGACTATTATGGCCATCCGCCCGTGTTCTCGATGGGCTGTGTCGGTCGATTGGCCAGTGTGCAGTCTTTGGCCGATGGCCGATCCAACATCCTGCTGCAGGGGCTGGAACGGTTTGAGATCAAACGTGAGTGGTACGACCAGGCCTATCGTGAGGCCACGATCTCTCTTGCCGTTCGGGGCACAGAGACGTCGCTCGATCCCACAGTTCGTCGGCGCTTGTTCACCACGCTGGAGTCCTATCTCCGGTCCCGCGACGACGCGCCCACATGGCAGGAGTTTTTCCGGGAAGAAGTCAGCGACGAGATTTTCGTCAATACCCTGTCCACCTATTTGGAGTGTACGCCCTTGGAAAAACAGTTTCTGTTGGAGGCAGACAGTCTCCACCAACAAGCCCGCCGTCTCAGTGACCTCATCGAATTCATGATGCACGATCAATCCGGCGCGAAGGGCTGGGGCTGATGGATCGCGCCATCGCGATTCAGGTCTCCCGGCTCACGAAGGTCTACGATAAGCATACGGCTGTCTCCGATCTGTCGTTTGAGGTCTATGCGGGCGAGATTTTCGGCCTTCTGGGGCCGAACGGCGCGGGGAAAAGCACCACGCTCAGGACGCTCATCACGCTGCTGACGCCGACGTCGGGCACGGCCAGTGTCTTGGGCCACGACACGGTGCGCGAGGCGGATGTCGTCCGGCGGCTCATCGGCTACGTGCCTCAAGAGCGGGCCATCGATCGTTTTCTCACCGGCAGGGAACACCTCGAACTTCTCGGCGCGCTGTACCACTTATCGAAGGCAGAAGCTGCGAAGCGCATTGCCGAGTTACTGAAGCTCGTGGAATTGGAAGAGTCGGCCGATCGCGCGGCAAAGACCTACTCCGGGGGGATGAAACGGAAACTCGACATTGCCTGCGGTCTCTTGCCAGACCCTAAGATCTTGTTCCTCGACGAGCCGACCTTGGGCTTGGATGTGCAGAGCCGGCTCAGAATTTGGGACTATCTGCGGATGTTGAAGGCGCGTGGCATGACGATCGTGATGACGACGAATTATTTGGATGAGGCGGATCAGCTTTGCGATCGATTGGCTATCATCGACAAGGGAAAACTGGTGGCGCTCGGATCGCCGACGGAACTGAAGGTCGGGCTGGGCGGC
>JANOJM010000357.1:0-3771 GCA_031418735.1 Nitrospiraceae bacterium
ATCGCAGCCTTGCGGGAGAACGAGGATGCCCGGCGTCAACTCGTCGAGCTGCAACAGGAAAACGACCAGCTCCAACAGGATCTCGATGCAGCAAACCAGGCCTTGGCACAAGCCTCGACATCAGAGCAAACACAGCAAGCAGCGCAGCAACGCCAAAACATCTTGAATCGGGTGCAATCGAACGCCATGGTCTCACAGGCCTGGACGGATTGGGTGCTCGTCTCGCCGGTTGTCTACTCCTCTTCTTCCTTGATGGGGCTGGCCCAACTTCAGGCTCTCCTGAACGCCGCACAGGGCTTATATCCCACAAGCCCGCATGTCTACATGGCGCAACAAGTGATGACCACCAGACAGCCTTCAGCGCCGCCGCAACCGCCTTCCCCCCCTGTGCCTGGCATGAGACCACCGACCATGCCACGCTATCTGATCACGCCGGCGCCGGGATCGCAGACTGTTCGGAGAACGTTGAATGAATTCACGTACAACACACAGACTGTGCCACCGCAAGCAGCAGCAGAACAACCGTCTGCGGCAAACCGACTCCCTCCCTCGATGCATCGGATCCATCCGTCGCCCTTCCAGCAAAGCCTGCCCGCGCCCAATCAGATTCAGATGGCCCCCAGGGGAACTGGTGGCAGCAGACAGAGCGGTGAGGGCGGTCGACGAGGCAGAGAAGGGAGGTAGCGAGTGAGAAATACCATTGAGCAATTGATTGTGGCGCTGATCACCACAGGCTGTTTGGGCTTGCTGTCGCTGCATTCGTTGGCTGCGGATTCAGGCGATATTCGAACCAACGCGGAACAATCCTTCGATCGACTCGCGCAGCACGCAGCACAACAAGACTCCCCGAAAGCATCGCCCGGGGTACGCCGCACAGTTGAGGATCCCAACAGCTATTCAGGCGACCATTATTTGATCGGCAAGGGCCAGGGGGATATGGCAAAAGGCCCCACTATCTGCCGGCGGGTGTCGGAACTCTCGGCCCGCACCGACTTGGCCAAACAGATTCGGGTTCTGGTCAAGGAGCGCATGGTCGACCGAGTTCGCGAGCGGACCGGCCGAGAGGCGGAACAGGATATCGAACTCACCAGGGAAGAAATCGTCCAGGAATATCTCCAAGGCGTGAAGATCGTGGATCGCCAGATCGACGAGGCGAACAAGACCTGTTCCGCCACCGCCGTCATGCCGAAGAGCCAGGTCCAGCCCAACCCAGCTCCAGACCGCCCTGAGCCCACCCGTTAGACGTGAATCGTTAAACGTGAATTGTTTGGAGGAGGAACGTACTCGTCCGTCCTACGTTTTACCATTCAGGGCTCTTGGGAGCGGCTGTTTCAGCATCCTGCCGATCTTCCGTTGCAGTCCGCTACCAACATCGGATATGTAACTCCCCCATGCCGATCGAAAACAGCTTTCAACACGACGAGATGTCACGAAAGAATCCCGGCGAGCGGATCTCCGTTCGGGAGGTCATCTTAACTGCACTCTCGGAGTCGCCTCCCGGGCAAGACGCAATGGCCGCACTCGGCAAGCGTCTCTCGCAAACAGGCGTCCGCGTGATCGTCTTGCTGCACGGCTCCATCCTGGGGACCGATGTCTTTGGAGTGCAGCGGTTGGATGAGCTCGGTGGGCTCAAACGTGGCTACTCGCGCGGCGTGGCGGGCCTCGATGCCCTATTGGCCCTGATGCGTGAAAGCAGTAATGGTATTCCCCCGCTGCCAGGAGGGATGAAGCCACCCCTCGCAAACGATGACGCCACCAAGAGATTGCTCGATGAACAGATCGGAGATGCCGGTAATTTCACGAACACCTACGTGGAACTCATGCGACAGTCGCTCAACCGAGGGCTGGATCGGCCGATCCATTGCGTCCGCGAGCTCTGGTCCTCTGAACACCACCATGTGGGCCGGGCCATGGCGGCTGTCTCGATGCTCGGACGTCTTCGCGACTGGGTCGAGGAGCGCAAGCTCGGCCAAGGAGATCGGATCCTCATACAGGCTCATGGGCAGGGCGGGTTAGTGCTCGCTCTTGTTTCAAACCTCTTATGTGCGACCGCGAATAGCAGCCGGAAACGGCTGCTTGACCTCTTGTCTGATTTTGCCTCGCAGAGCAATCGACCAGACATCGCCTCGACGATCCAACGTGTCGCTCCGTTGCTGACAAACGGCGCCCTCCTCAATGGAGCGATGCTGGATGTCGTCACCTTTGGCATGCCGGTACGTTATGGATGGGATATGTCAGGGTTGGGAAAACTGCTGCACATCGTGAACCACCGAAGCATGCGGACCGATGGGAAGACCTGGCTCTCGAAGATGGAGTTGCCCCAGATCACGATGGAGATGCCGATCGCCTGGGGCGGAGATTACATCCAAGAATTGGCCGTGGCAGGCAGCGATACTGTGCCGATGTCGGACGCGGCGAAGACAGCGAACAAGGCGGTGTGGGAAATGGTCGAACCGTTCGATGGATTCGAACGATGGCTGGAATGTGCCCGCCGCGCCGTCCGAATCCCCGGTGAGGGACTGGGGATGCTCGCCGACTACAAAGATTCCACCGGGTCAACCAATGTGCGCGACCACTACTTCGGCCATGCGGCCTATACTCGCCTCAACGCGATGCTGTTCAACACCACAGAAATCGTGAGAGCTCTCTATTCATAGAGAACCATCCTCGACCCCAATTCCCAAGGATGTTCAAAAGGGCCTCTCAGCAAGGCCGCAGCGAGTGAAGACCGGAGGAGGTACCCACCGCACTTCGTGGGGCCATTCACCCGTACAATGAGTCTTGGCGAACGGAAAAACCCCGCCTGTATTTCCGACCTCCGAGGATCTCAATCGATACGTTGAGGATCTGAACGATGCGAGAACGATGCTGAAGGCCCTTTTTAACATCCGCTACCCTTCGCGTAACTGCACCGCTAACGGTTCCCACGAAAATATGCCATCCAGATAAGCATGGCCATTCGGCGTGGTGGCCACAAGCTCGATGGATTCGTACACGCTGATCGTCGTGCCGCTGCCGGCTGAAGCGGAAACTTGCATCGTGAGAGCTGCGCTCGGCGCCGGTGACGCAATGTCCTGATGCGTCCGCAATTGCTTGGGTGAAGCGAGAAGATTCACGAACTGGGCGGGCGGCGCCTGACGAAACTCACCATCATAGGTCACCCACAGCCGCACGGTCGCCGACACATGGGCATACCACTCGTCTCCGATCGCATTCGTTTCGACCCAATTGAACAGGGTGTTCACCCTCGACATAATCGACACCGTCGTCGGTTCCATCGAGGCGGGAATCTGCAGCAGGGTCGTGTATCCCGCGTGGACGTAGCCGAGCGTATCCCAGAGCGAAGGATTTGCCCCGACGCGCGCCTGAACCGATTTATTCGGCAGCACATGCTCCACGTAGTGGGGATTTGCGGCAAGACGGAGATAGTGCGTGTCTTCAAGGTACTTGATCTGATCGAGCCGGCACAACGTTTCATCCCGGTCGCCAAATCCAATGGTATTCGGCGACGAGACACTATCCGCTCCGGTAAAGATCAGCTTGCTCCAGCCGATTGGCGCAATGCAGCTGGCGCTTGCCGACCCGTTCAGCTTTTCCAGCACCGCCACACGGCTCTTGATGTCGTTGAAGACCGACTCCAGCCCTTCTTTCGTTCCGCGAACCCGTTCGACCAACAGGGTCTTTTCAAGTTTCCGTTGGTCTTCGAGTTGCCGCACAAACGAGTCTGTCTGCCGATCGAGTTCCAATACAGGTGCCATCGGATCCCCCTTT
>JANOJM010000358.1:0-4471 GCA_031418735.1 Nitrospiraceae bacterium
CCGGCTTTCGCCCTGTTTCTTGCCGAGCTGTTCCTGCTCTAACGCGAGTTCTCGCTCAAGGCGCGGCAACTCTCCGTATCGCAGTTCCGCGACGCGATTGAGATCATAGGCCCGTTCCGCGCGCTCCATCGTCTGTTTCACTTGCTCCATTGCTGCGCGAGTCTTGCGCAGCCGTGCCACCGAGGCCTTTTCGGAATCCCACCGGGTCTTGAGCGTACTCAGATCGCGTTGCTTTTCGCTCAACTCAAGCTCAAGCGTCGCCAGCCGCGCCTGACTGGCTTGATCCTGTTCTTTCCGCAAGGCCTTCCGCTCGATCTCGAGCTGCATCACCTTGCGCGAGACCTCATCGAGTTCTGCCGGCAAACTATCGATTTCCGTACGCAGCCGGGCCGCTGATTCATCGACAAGATCGATGGCTTTGTCCGGGAGAAAGCGATCGGCGATATACCGGTTCGAAAGTTTCGCTGCAGCGACCAACGCAGCGTCTTTAATGCGCACGCCGTGGTGCACTTCGTAGCGTTCCTTGAGCCCGCGTAGAATGGAGATGGTATCCTCCACCGACGGCTGATTGACCAGTACCGTTTGGAAGCGACGTTCCAACGCGGCATCCTTCTCGATATGTTTCCGATATTCATCGAGTGTGGTCGCGCCGATCAAATGTAATTCGCCGCGAGCCAGCATGGGCTTGAGCAGATTGGCGGCGTCCATCGCTCCTTCCGCTGCGCCGGCTCCTACAACCGTATGCAGCTCATCGATGAAGAGCAAGACTTGCCCTTCGGCAGCCTGCACCTCTTTGAGGACGGCTTTCAACCGTTCCTCAAATTCGCCCCGAAACTTTGCGCCGGCCACCAATGATCCCATGTCGAGGGTGATGACGCGCTTTTTCTTGAGCCCTTCAGGGACATCTCCCTTGATAATGCGAATGGCAAGCCCTTCGACGATGGCGGTTTTTCCGACTCCTGGCTCGCCGATGAGTACCGGGTTGTTCTTGGTTCGTCGTGAGAGGATTTGTATGACGCGTCGAATTTCTTCATCGCGCCCGATGACGGGGTCTAACTTTCCTTGCCCAGCTAGCAGGGTGAGGTCGCGGCCATATTTCTCCAGCGCCTGGTAGGTGCCTTCCGGGTCCTGGCTCGTGACGCGCTGAGACCCTCGTATTTGTTGCAGCGCGGCCAAAAGCCGTTCCTTCGTCAGGCCGAGTTTCTTGAAGACTCCCCCTTCTTGAACCATGGCAAGGATGACATGTTCGACACTCAGATAGTCGTCTTTTAACGTTCGTTGTTCGTCTTCAGCTTTGGTCAAAACTTGACTGAGCCGTGTTGCGACATGGAGTTGTCCGGGACTTGCCCCGGCGCCCTGTACTTGAGGCAGTTTGGCGAGCGCCTGTTCCACTGCCTGGCGGACGGAAGGGACCGATAAGCCCGCCTGTTCGAGGAGAGGGGAGGCGAGACCTCCATCCTGTTCCACAAACGTAAGTAGTAGGTGTTCCACATCTATGCCCTGATGGCTGCGCCTTGCGGCATGGGACGAGGCAGTCTGGAGCGCCTCTTGTAGTTTGACCGTCATGCGGTTCATATCCATTGGATTTCTCCTCCCGGCTCATCCGTCTGTGCTGTTGCCACTCACATAAGCATTGGAATAGGGGAAGTCAACCTCTCACGAGGAGGTGCGGACGGCTTGACCCAAGAAGTACCAGCAGACTATTGTCTTTCATGTCACGCATTCTGACAGAAACACTCTTACTTTATCGGAGTGCTGTCCACAAAACTGGACAGTCCCTTGTCCGAGGGTGGATGACCATAGTCGCCGTGGTGGGGTTTGGATTTCTACTGATGCTTGCTACCCAGATTGCCTCGCCGCTCGGCATGGTTGGAGGCTTTCTGCTCGGTGCGGTGAATGCGCTCCTGGTCGGCGCCACTCTGAGTCTGGTTGAGCAATCGATTAGCCATGCACGAGCGCTTACCATCAAGGATCTTGTTGCCAGCGTCGGTCATTACTTTTGGGATGTCATTGGCATTGGGTTTATCCTGTGGCTGCCGCTGATGGCCCTTGATCTGAGTATGCAGGCGAATCCATACGGGCAACTCATATCCTATGCAGCCCTGTTGCTCCTCTTTCTCCTGTTGAACCCGGCGCCTGAAATTATTTATCAAGTCCGGCATGATTCCCCGCTCGAGGTGCTCAAGACTTCGTACGAGTTCGTCCTTGAAAATTGGATTGAATGGTTTCTTCCATTTGCGATTATCTTGATCCCCATCGTCCTTTCGCCCACGGGCCTGCAATCATTTTTTTCTCTCTCTAGCGGCGTGGGGAGGGGGGCAGGTTTAGATTTCTCTCAGGTTCTTGTATTGCCCTTCACGATCCTTGCCGGTTGGCTGGACTATGTGGGAATTCCTTCCTCAGTCGGCTGGTATCTTGGGTTGCTCTTCACCCCACCGCTTGCTGTCGCGATGTTGTTGTTTCGTGGCCATCTCTTTGCATCGTTACATGGGGTGTCACGACGCCAACGCCAGTTTGCTTCGTCAGTTAAGTAGGGAAGAGTTTTCCTGTAGGAATGAAGAGCGTCCGTCTCTCCAACTTGGAAGCCACTCAACCCTCCCTAGCCTGGTTGATCCGTCTAAAGAGGCCGGATGGTGCGCGAGAGAATTTGTTTGGTTGATTCCTTGAGTGAACAGGGGAAATAGTGTATGGAATTACCTACAGTTTATACAATTAGTCTTAAAACTCAAGGCTAAGAAAGCACTTTTGCCTGTGGGCTTATCGATCTTTTGGCGGATAGTTCTGACCTCCCTTATCATCATCGTGGTGATGGCGGGGGTAAACCTGTATGCCTTGTTTCAGCTACGTCAGTTGACCGCATTAAGTGCCGACATAGCCACTCGACATTACCCGGCGATCGAATCGGCCAAGCGGCTACTCACCGTGCTCTATGCCCAACTCAATAGTGAGAAGAAGTATCTGGCCGTACGAGATGCGACATTCTTGCAACATTTCGATGAAGAGGTCGACGAATTCCATCGGGGACTCCAGACCCTTGAAGCGAAGGAACTCACCCCTCAAGGCGTTCAGCTACTCAAGGACGCCAAGCGATTGCAGCAAGAACGACTCATGATTTTCCGCTCAGAACTAGAGCATGGCCGCTCGTCTCCATCGGTCCCGTCTGCAGACTATGAAGGTCGTCGTGATGCCTTGATGGATCGTATCAGCGGCATACTCCAAAAATTTATCGATCTTCACGAGACGGGCATCAGTGTCGGTGTCAGCCAGTCACGGGAAAGCTCAGCACAAGCTGAAACGGTGACTGAGCAGCTGGTTTTGCTGGCGCTGGTATTCGGCATTGCGCTCGCCGGTTTTGCCAGCTATACGGTCCTACGCCCGTTGCGCCAATTGCAGACCCATATTAAACAGATTGGGCAGGGGAATTTCCGCACGTCGCTGAATATTCAGGCTCCCAGCGAATTGCGCGACCTTGTCGACGCTGTAAATTGGATGGGCACGAAGCTGCAAGAGCTGGACGATATGAAGGGGGAGTTTCTTGCCCATGTCTCCCATGAGTTACGCACGCCCATGGCTTCGATCCAAGAAGGCACCCATCTGCTGTTGGATGAAATTCCAGGCCCCTTGTCGCAAGAACAGCGCACGACCTTGCGTATCATGGCGGACAGCAGCCGCCGCCTCATCACCCTCATCTCTACTATTCTGGATCTCTCCAAGATGGATGCCGGGATGATGGAGTATCGAATTGTCCCGACTGACCTCAAACGCATTACGGATATGTCGGTCAACAAAGTCCAGCTCCTCGCCGATGCCAAGCATGTGCAGCTGTTACTGGAAGCGCCTGCACAACGTGTGTGGGTCATGGCGGATGCGCTTCGAATTGAGCAAGTACTCGACAATTTACTCTCAAATGCCTTGAAGTTCAGTTCGGAAGGAGGCATTGTAAAGGTGCTCATGAAGCCGGACTCACAAGCGGGAGTCCTTGAAGTCAGTGTGACCGATGGAGGCCCCGGCATCCAAGCCGAAGACCTGCCCTATATTTTCGAACGGTTCTATCAAGGACGTACGAAGGCTAAACATGCTACACCGGGGAGTGGCCTGGGGTTGGCATTGGCAAAGAAAGTGGTGGAAGCACACGGAGGACGGATTTGGATCGAAAGCGAAGTCAAGAAGGGAACGACTGTACGATTTATTCTGCGCCTCACGAAAGCGGTGGAAACGGCATAAAGGCTGTCCTCCGAGGCCCTGCCTCGGGGGTCTTGTCGTGCCTATTCCTTTTCGCTGGATGCGCGGCATGGTCGCCTGCTCCGCAATTTTCGCATCCGTACTTTACGGTAGATGCAGGAGAGGCAAAATCCCTCCAAGCGTTGGCCAAAAAGCAGGATGTCCTCGTTCCGAAATGCGCCGAGCACAACTCTTGCGACCATGTCTATTTCACACGCGCACTGTTGGGGCTCTATGAAAGTCGAGACAG
>JANOJM010000359.1:0-2762 GCA_031418735.1 Nitrospiraceae bacterium
GGTCACAGCCGTGCAAGCTCCCGCTGTTCTATCGCTCGCGCGACGGCCGCTCTCAATTTCTCTCCTTCGACCGGCTTGACGAGATAATCCACGACGCCTTGACGGAGGAAGGAGGTCGCCATATCTGTGTCTGGGAAGCCCGTCAGCACGATGAGCGGGACGCGAGGGTAATTACTTCTGAAGTAGGCCACGGCTTCGGCTCCATTGATTTTCGGCATACGAATGTCGCAGATGACGACATCGAGGAGGAGCCGGTTTTCGCCAGAATTGATGACCTCGATCGCTTTCTCACCGTTTTCCGCTTCAATGACTTCATAGCCGGCTTTCTGCAGCGTCATCTTCACGACTCTGCGAATGTCTGGCTCGTCATCTACCACAAGCACTCGTCCCTCGCAGGCTTCGCCCCCGACGAAAAACCCTGATTTGAACTCACTCATGGCGCCCTCCTTGGTTGATAGGTAGATCTGTCGCTCATGGTCAGCATGTGTTCTTGTTCCATCTGAAACGCAATGCCTGTGCCAATATGCACGTATGAAAACAGTTCAGATTTCCTTGCAAAGTAGAGTCTCGCTACGAGTGTACTATTCGCGGGCGGTTAATATCCACCAGCTTGTGCTGAAATCCACCACCAGGGCCGGGCTCGTTGTTTTGGTTTATTTGGTTCATCTGGTTAGTTTTCTTCAACCAAACAAACGAGACAAACCAAACAAACCGCAGCCTGCGAGTTTCAGCGGGCTCGCATTGCCTTTGGGCCTGGCTCTCATGTATTCTCATCAGATGATGAGAGTGGAGAGGTCATGATTACGCCGGATGTGATTACGGAATACCTGCGCCAGACGATGCCGGATGCTGCGGTCACGGTCTCGGATCGAACCGGTACGATGGACCATCTCAAAGTGGTGGTGATCTCGGCAGCCTTCGGAGGGAAGAATTTACTGGATCGGCATCGAATGATCTATCAGGCGTTGGATGCCCCGATGAAAGACGGGCGGATTCACGCTCTTGAACTGACAGCCAAAACAATAGATGAAGCCTAGGAGGCCGAACAATGGCAGATCCCATTCAAGAAGAAATTAACAAGGAAGTCGCCGCGCACAAGATTTTGATCTACGGCAAGGGCACCAAACAAATGCCGATGTGCGGGTTCACGAGAGAGACAATACAGTTCTTCGACAAGTACGGATACCCGTTTGAACTGATCGACGTCCTGTCTCAACCGAGCAAGCGAGAGGCGCTCGCAAAAATGACCAACTGGCCGACCCTTCCCAAGGTGTTCATCGACGGGCAGTTTTACGGCGACACCGATGTGCTCGATCCGATGGCGGCCAAAGGCGAGATAGAGCCGCTGCTGAAAAAAGCATTCGGAAAATAAAGTAGTCGAGAAGATCGGGAAGGTCAGGAAGGGCGTCTGCCAAACACTCCTGCTCGCGCAACGCGCGGCCTCAGAAGGCCCTCGTTGGACGCGCGCAATCGAGAGTTCGACAGACGCCCTTCCTATTTTGTCATTCAGCGGCTTGGGAAGGGGAAGGTAAGAGGGGCCTGGCTTGGTCCTCCTTGCTCACGGAACCCCCACGATAAAACGGTGGTCGTCCGACGTGCGCAGGGAGGGCCAAGCCAGGCCACCAACATCAAGAGGCATCAAAAAGCAGGGAATCTTCAGGTACTGAGTCAAACAATGACCCCCAGGGAGTACACGTTCAGTTGCGCGTCATGCACTCCTGCCTTGTCGAGGTACATCACATGTGATACACTTCTTTTCGCACGTAAAACCTGAGGTGAGAACATCATGCCCACAACCAATCCTCGCGTCAACGTCGTTCTGGAAGCGCCGGTATACGAAGGACTCCGCCGCTGGGCTAAACGAGATGGCGTCTCGCTGTCGCTCAAAGTGCGAGATCTCGTTAAAGATGCGCTGGAGGCAGAAGAGGACCGAGCGCTTGCCGACTTGGCGAAAGATCGAGAGCAGACGCTCGACCGGCGCAAGGCAATGACGCACTCACAAACTTGGGTACATCTCAAGCGATCGAGACGCTAAGTGCCTTTCGAGCTTCGATACCATCCTGCCATTGCCGATGAAGACATCCCTCGTATCCCACAAAATCTCCATCGGAGAATAGCAGGTGCAATCGAGTCGAGACTGACTCATGCTCCGCACCAGTACGGGGCTCCTCTTCGCAAAACCCTGAAAGGCTACTGGAAACTTCGTGTTGGGGACTATCGGGTCGTGTATAAGATCGAAGAGACTGAGGTGTGGATCCTAGGAATTCAACACCGCAAAACAGTGTACGAAGATATCCTACAGAGACTCAGTGAGCGGGGGTAGGTTCTCAGTCAGCGTTACCTCACCCATCAGAGACCGACCATGAAAAAGAAAATGACCAAGTCCAGCGGCAATGTTTTTGTTGACCTTGGCTTTGATCCGGCCGAAGCCACTGTGCTCCAAATGCGGGCGAATTTGATGAGCGACCTTCGCCTCTACATCGAGAAGCACAAGCTCACTCAATCTGATGCAGCCAAGCGCCTCGGCATTGCACAATCCCGCGTCTCTGACCTCGTGCGTGGCAAATGGGACAAGTTCAGCCTTGAAATGCTGATCACGCTCGAAGCGCGGATTGGGCGCACTGTCCGCGTAGAGTTTGCAGCGTAATGTTTCCCCTAACTTTGCACCTGACATCAACATGCTTCAAAGCAGCAGGGAATCTCAGGGTCCAAGTCAAACAACGACTCCCACGGAGGTTCTTGATGCAGTTCCATCGCATAAT
>JANOJM010000360.1:0-4327 GCA_031418735.1 Nitrospiraceae bacterium
GCGCGCAGCTTGTCGACGTCGGCGGGGTCGTGGGCCGAGAGGAGCATCGCCTCGGGCTCGGCCTTCAGGACCCGCGCCCGGGTCAGCTCGTCGAGGCGATCGGCCTTGTTCATGACGACGATATGCGGGCTCTCGTCGGCGCCGATCGAGGTCAGTACCTCGCGGGTCACGTCGATCTGGGCCTGGAAGGCGGCATCCGACGCGTCGACGATGTGGAGCAGGAGGCTGCACTCCCGCGCTTCGTCGAGGGTCGAGCGGAAGCTCGCGACGAGGTCGTGGGGCAGGTGCTTGATGAAGCCGACCGTGTCGGACACGAGGACGCGGGTCGCCGTCTCGGGCTTGAGCGCCCGGACGGTGGTGCCGAGCGTCGCAAAGAGCTTGTCCTCGACGAGCACACCGCTGCCCGTCAACGCGCGCATCCAGGATGATTTGCCCGCGTTCGTGTAGCCGACGAGGGCGACCGTATTGACGTCCTCGCGGCGTTTGCGGCGGTTCCCGGCTTCGTGCTCGATCGAGGCGAGCTCCTGGCGGAGCTCCGCGACCCGGTCGCGCACCTTGCGGCGGTCGAGCTCGCTCGCGGATTCGCCGGCGCCGCGGCCGCCGATGCCGCCGCCCTGGCGATCCTTTCCGCTGCCGGTCTCGCGCAGGCGCGGCGCCATGTACTCGAGGCGCGCGATCTCGACCTGCAGCCGCGCTTCGCGGCTGCGGGCGTGGCGCTGGAAGATCGCGAGGATCACCGCCGTTCGGTCGAGCACCTCGACCCCCGTCGCGCGCTCGAGATTGCGCGCCTGGGAGGGCGTGATGTCCTGATCGACGAGCACGATCGTGGCGCGGGGATCGGCGGCGCCCCCTGCGTCACGCGGGCCCTCGTCGGCATCGGCATCGGAGGCGCTGTCGTCGTCGTCCGCCTGATTATAGCGGAATCTCGAGCATCTATTTCGTATTGATCGGACTGATTCTGGCCTACGGCGTCTACGATTCATTCTTCAAAAAGCTCTAGCCTATATCTCATGACAGCTCGCGCTCCCTCTCACTTATAGTATGGGGGAGAGGGAACAAGACAGGGATGAACTGTCATGAGATAAGGGTCGCCTGAATACCCCCCTTAGCCTGACAGGCTGTCCCATTGCTGGTGATCCCGGCACGAGGAGATACATTCATCGACTGTCCGACCAATCGAGGGCGTCCCGCGCGGAGCGCTCTCGTTCGTTTTGGGAAGGGACTCTGACGCAAGGATTCCATCTCTGTCAGGGAGGTCCGTAGGGACTGTGCGATCAGCCATGCGAGCGTCAAGCTGGGACTCCAATACACTGCATCGCGCAGGCGATCGACGAGATCGCCAGGCAGGCTGACGGTCAGTCTGACCATTCGTGGGGGTTGTTGCTGCCCGGCCTCGCGCGATCTAGGAGACGGGTTAGGAGCAGCACAATGCTCATTCTTGGTCGAGCGACTTAAAATGGCCTGATCGGTCAGCGACATTCTACACCTCTCTATATTTTCCCCTGAACTGATACAGCCCCGGACTATGGCCTGATTCATACTTCAGGCGGCCCCTGTCAGATTGGAGGGCCGCGCCGCTGCTTGTGGCAGGACGCAGCCCTGATGGCGGAAGCGCATGGCGGCGGGAGGACTCCGGATGGGCATAATCCAGAGGTAGCCCCACCGGCATGAGAGGCATAAGCCTCTTGAGTGGGCACCCGTCGGCGTTTCGCTTCGCCAATACATTTCCAGCTTCGACCAGTGACCATGTACCCCTTCTGTCTGGCGATGAGAAGAATACAGCGATACAGCAACCCCTATACCACGGTTTTCCCGGTGACAGTATTCCAGAACCTACATCATAAGCTATTGAGTAGACGTGGCTTAATGCGCAAAGGGGAAAGATGAGGCCATCGGACAGGAGCGTATCCGTTTCGGTACGCTCCTTATCCTGTGAGATACAGACATGGAGGAAATACAACAGATGGAAACGATGGAAAGCTGAAGATGGAGCCAGGTCTACTGGTGAAGATGTTTCATCGCAGCAGCACAGAGGAGGATGAAGATGCCGATCCAGAGCGCGGCTCGTTGAAAAGGGATTGCTTCATAGGATTCCCCTTCCTCTTCTTCTGCGTCATCGGACTTGAAGAGCACCGTGTAGAGGAAGAGCGTGAGGAGACACAGGGCGAGAAAGAGTTTGATAAAAAAGACGGTCAGGTATTTCGCATGGCTCTGAATCCCGCTGCCGGTTTGCAAGGTGATGGCCTGATTGACATAGTGGAAATTGATACCACCGGTAAACAGCAGGACGATGAGCAGGACACCAGCAA
The DNA here is from genome assembly GCA_031418735.1 of Nitrospiraceae bacterium. Lineage (GTDB taxonomy): Bacteria > Nitrospirota > Nitrospiria > Nitrospirales > Nitrospiraceae > Palsa-1315. The sequence continues at coordinate 2,310 of JANOJM010000360.1, forward strand.
CTTTTTTGTAATGCTGATAGAACGCGTCGGTGATCGGCTTGATCTGCTCCTTGGAAACCGCCTTCCTCAGTCCAGGAGTCACGGCCATAACGAGGAATGCGAGTCCGCCGATCCAGATGACCGCCGACAATAAGTGAAGCCAATGATTGATGATTGGGATCAGCGCATTGAAGTCTGTCACGGTGCTTTGAAGCCCGTCCACTCCGATAACCGTTAGGCGTGAAACGTAAGGCGTGAGGCGTGAGGATCGCGCTCTGAGAAAATACTTCCTACCACCCCTTACCCCTAACGCTCGAATGTGAACATCGGTGCGTCGTTACCGAAGCGTTTTTTGCGGAGTTCTTCCATGAGCTCAATGGTAATCAGCGGGATATTATTCTCGCGCGCATGCTTTTCAACACCTTTTTTCACCATGGCGCGTAAGAAATAGGGAATCCGGTTGAGTCGTGTTTCCGAATCCCCGTCCCACGCCACAAGGCTTTCTTCCGGCGTATTAAATGCGACCTTGATCTTCTCGCCGCCTTTCGGCGTATAGAGACACCATTGATCTTCGTCCAACCAGTCGCCGTGATCGACGTAGGGACGCGCGCGGCAGCCGCCGCAGATGTCTGTGTATTCGCAATCGCCGCATTTCCCCTTCAGGTGCGGGTAGCGGAAAGAATTAAACACATCGGACTTTTCCCATAGATCGACAAAGCTGGTCTCGCGGATATTCCCGGCTGATAGCGGCATATAGGGGCAAGGGGTCAGTTCACCATTCGGAGTCACGCGCGCGTAATTGGTGCCAGCGAGGCAACCACCACCCATATAACCCGTTGCTTTGGTAATGGGGGAATTCGGATCTTTCTCGTAGGCTAGCCGTTTGAAATGCGGCGCACAACGGGCCCTGACGAGCATGCCCTTGTAATTGTCCTGACAGTTAACCAGGTAGCCGAGCACCTCTTCATACTGGGCTGGAGTGATGTCGGTCAGTTCCTCACCCCGGCCTGTGCAGACCATAAAGAAGACATTGAGAACTTTGGCGCCAAGCTGATGCGCCCAATCGATCACTTCAGGCAGCTCCTGATAATTCATCGGCTGCGCGCTGAAGTGCACCTGGAAGGCCAACCCATTCCGCTTACAGGCCTCGATGCCGGCGAGCGCGGCTTCCCATGCGCCGGGCACGCCGCGGAAACGATTGTGCTTTAGGGGATCGAGTGAGTCGATACTGATACCCATGCCCATCACGCCGATCGCGACAAGATCCTTCGCCATCCGGTCATCGATCAACATGCCGTTGGTCCCAAACACCACCATGAAACCAAGCTTCACGGCATGGCATGCGATATCGAGTATGTCGGGGCGGACGAGCGGTTCTCCACCCGTGATCACAAGGAGACAGCCCTTGTTGACCAGGGCAATCTGGTCGATGAGGGTGTAGCACTCTTCAGTCGTGAGTTCATCGTCCCCGCCTGCGGATTTCGTCGTCGCGTCGAGGTAACAATGGTCGCACTTGAGGTTGCAGCGCTTCGTGAGGTTCAGCGCGATGAGATAGGGCTTGAAGTCATCGACCGTCCGGCCATCGTAAGGCGCAGGAGCAGTAGATGCCGGGGTAAAGAACTGCGATACCTGTTGCTGAATGCTTCCGAAGGCCCCAGCAAGAGAAGGAGCATTGAAGATTGGAAGAGATTTACCCAGCACAAATGCTCCAGTTATGAGTTCTGAGTTATAAGTTCTGAGTTGTTTAGTTGAAACGAAGCGTATGGCTCCGGGGACAACTCAGAACTCAGCACTCAAGACTCAGCACTTATGATTTTGTCTTGCCGGTCAGGTCGGCAATCATGTCCTTCAGGTTGCCGGTCTTCATGACTTCCGCCATGTAGTCCTTAGCCTGCTCGATGCCCTCATGAGCCACTTCAGCCGTGATGACCGTGACGCCGAGCTTATCGGCATGTTTTTCAATGAGGGCACGCGTACAGTCGCGCATAAACCCTTCAGGAGCCCGCTCAAGCCGTGACTGCGCTTCGGGTAGCCAGCTG
>JANOJM010000361.1:0-2978 GCA_031418735.1 Nitrospiraceae bacterium
GATCGCGCTGGACTCGTTGGCCCATGTTGGGATGGAGGGGTATCGAGACAGTGCGCTGGGCCACCTTTCCGGAGGACAGCAGCAGCGGGTCTTCATCGCCAGAGCCTTGGCCCAGCAACCGGATGTGTTGCTGCTCGATGAACCGACGACCGGACTGGATATTACGACGCAGCACAATGTTATCGAGCTGGTGCAGCATCTGCACGAAGAGTTAGGCTTGACCGTCCTCTTGATCACCCACGACATCAACATGATCCGTTCGCAGGTGGACCGGCTTGTGCTCCTCAAGACTCGCCTTTACGCCGCCGGGCCTCCTGCCGATGTGCTAAAGCCCGAGATTCTCAGCCAGGTCTATGGCAAAGACCTTGTTATTACAGAGAAAGACCTCGTTATTGTCGAGGATTACCACCACCATCACTAACCATTCTGCACGATGATTGACCTCCTCACCTACGACTTCATGCAACGCTCCCTCCTCGCCGCGGCGATGGTAGGGGGGCTCTGCTCGGTCATCGGTGTCTTCGTCGTGCTCCGGGGGCTGGCTTTTATGGGAGCAGGTACAGCCCATGCGGCATTTGCTGGAGTTGCGCTCGGCTATCTCATGGCCTGGCCGCCACTGCTCATGGCCATTCTCTTCGGCCTCGCCACGGTCTGGGTTACGGGATGGGTAGAAGAAAAAGGCCGCATGAAGCTGGATGTCTCCATCGGCATTCTCTATACCGCCACCATGGCCCTGGCCATTCTTTTCATCGGCCTCATGAAAACCTATAACGCCGAGATTTATGGCTACCTCTTTGGAAATGTGCTTGCCGTGACAAGCGAGGAGCTGGGCATAATTGCCGGATTGAGCATCGTTGTCATCGGTGCGATTGTGCTGTTCTCAAAGGAACTGTACTTTATTGCATTCGACCAAGAGATGGCGGAAGCTTCCGGCGTGCCGGCCCGGCGCATATTTTTTCTCTTACTGACCCTGATCGCGCTCACGGTAGTGATATCGCTCAAGACCGTCGGCGCGATCCTTGTCTTTGCGATGATCCTGATTCCAGCTTCAACCGCCTACCAACTGACGCATAGTCTCTCGACGCTGACCTGGTATTCGGTCCTCATCGGAATTACTTGCTCAGTGGGAGGAGTCCTCATCTCCTCCTACTGGGATATTCCCTCCGGTCCCGCCATTGTGTTGCTCGCAACAGTGCTGTTCTTTGTTGCGGTCATTTTTTCTCCCAAGCGGCAGCGGCAATCTCTTTCCACTACTTGATTTCAACTCCCTATCACGCGTTGCAATCTGAATTCTTTCCCACTTCCCTGTTGGCTCTCCTCCTGTAGGGCTATCCATACAATGCTGTGTCGGCTATGAGACGTTATTCCTCATAGGAAATGGCGCCAGGGCTGCTACGAAATCACCCAAGGAAGCTGAAGACCGTAAGTATTCATATTCAATAGGCAATTCCGGTCATCAGATCACAATGGAGCGAAGTGAGATCGGGGTACCGAACTTGCCTTGCTGACACGGAGAAATGCGTATCTGTAAGCCATTCACACCAATACATTTCGGAGGGTTTATTCAATGGGTATTGCTATAGCTCGATGGGGTTTTGCAGGTTTCTTGGTGGTCAGCGCGCTTGCCCTGGGCAGCCAAGCTAAGGCAGAAGAATGGAAGATGGAACAGGGTGGGATTGAACCAGGCAAAGTCGTGCTCGGTATGCGCGCAGGATTTGCACCATTGACGCAATCACTCACGAATGAATTTCAAAGTTCTACGGACGTTGGTTCTCTCGTAAATTTTCAAGCCCTGTATAGCCTCAATAAGTGGCTTCTGGCCGGTATGATGTTGGAATGGGAACGCCATGGAGTGAGTCAAGAACGGCCCAACGTGGACTTAGGCCATCAAGACACAGTTTCTGTACTCCCGACTGTGGAAGTCCGTCCGGTGAAATTCGGCCCAGTCGTTCCCTATGCCAACATGAGTTTCGGTGTAAACGTGAATGGCTTTGGGGGGAACGCCGGTAACCAAATTAGCCCTAGCAACACGTTTGCGTGGAGACTTGGCTGGGGTGCTGATTATATGCTGACCAAACAGTTTGCGTTGAATACGGAAATGGCCTACAAGCGCAATGACGGACATGCGACCGTGAGTGGAGGTGTCAACAACGACTGGAATGCCTCGTCCTTCGGATTTCTCTTCGGCGCCAAACTTTTCTTTTAGTTTCTGTATACTCGAGGTAGCTTGAGTGATGCGGAGCCCCCGGTTTGCGGGGGCTCCGCGTCAAGTATGATAGATGGACAGAGACAAATGATGCCAGACTCGGAGAAGGCTCGCTATTCCTGTCGGCCCTGTTTGGATCGGCTCCAAACCATCCCGGTCTGTTCTTTCGAGCTAAACCCAAGCTTTTCGTAAAATCCAGGCATACGGGTGCAGAGCCAGAAGAGTTCGACTTTCTTGAGGCGGGAGTGGTTCAAGATGTGCTGGACAATGTTCGCTCCGACACCCTGACGCTGATGGGTCTTGTCGACAATCACATCCCAGATGGTCGCCCGGTAGATATAGTCGGTTAATACCCGGCCAAATCCGATCAGCAGATCCTCCTCCCAAGCGGTTACGGCCACATCGGTGTGGCGCAACATCTCGCGGGCATCCTCAAGGGTTCGCCCTTTGGCCCATGGCGCTTGTTGGTAGAGGCGAACAAGCTTGGTTGGGTCGAAGTTCTTCTTTTCAGAAAAGGTGATGGTGGGCTTGAGGGTTGGAGGCATCTTGTACTAGATTAGCTCCCAGGTATAGCTACCAAAATCACGCGGAGTGTACGAGGAACATCATGACAACGCAAGTACGAACCTGTCCTAGGTGCGCGCAGCTGATGTGGCTGACAGAAGACCAGTACGAACGGCTGGATGAGGAAACCATCCGCGGAAAATGTCCTCAATGCGGATCGACGGTTCGCTTCAAGCTCGTATCACAAGGCGAAAACGCGGCCGGCCCT
>JANOJM010000362.1:0-1670 GCA_031418735.1 Nitrospiraceae bacterium
GGAACTCGGCATCCTGGTGAAGGACCTGGATCTGGGTCTTTGTGATTTCCCCCATCTTCATGACGGACGAGTGGTCTATCTATGCTGGAAGCTCGGAGAACAAGAAGTTCGCTGGTGGCATGAGACGACCACCGGCTATAAGGATCGCTGCCCGCTAGAGGACTTAGCCTGACGTCAGAACCCTACTCCTCAACCCTCGAGATATTTATGAAATTTGTCATACTCGGATTCGACGGTCCCGACGGGGAAGCCAAACGAAAAATCCATCGGCCGGCACATCTCGCCAAGATGGAGCCTCTCGATCTGCAAGGCCGAGTTGTGCTTGCCGGGCCGCTTTCAGATAAAACAGGAAGTCTTATCGTCATCGAAGCCGACTCGCTGGAAGAGGCGCAACGGTTCGCCCGTGAAGACCCCTATACCATTCACGGCATATTTGAACGGGTAGAAGTCCACCCATTCATTCAAGTCTTTCCGAAGGAACGGTAGCCGGAGGCCTGGCGCTCCGAACACATTGCCCCCTTACCCATTGAGCGGTATAGTTGTCCGATGGAACTGTATCGGCGGCTATCCTATCCCTCCCTCTCTACGCTCCTTCTTGCGCTCCTTCTATGGGAGCCCTCTGCCTTCAGCGCCTCCTCGAAAACCGTCATTGCCGACAGTCAATACGTTATGGCGGACGGCGACACTCTGGCCGGCGCAGAAGAGAAAGTCCTTCAACGGGCCCAACGCAAAGCAGTAGAAGAAGCGGGGGTCTATCTCGAATCCACATTTCATGATGTGGAAAAAGAATCTGGCGGGAGAAGCACGCAAGCCAGCTCGCTGGAAATCAGAACGATTGCTGCGGCTATTACAGAAACGGAAATCCTCGAATCCAGCCGCTCCTTCGAGCGTGATCGTCCCGTCTTCTTCATTCGCATTCGCGCCACTGTCGATATCGACAGTCTGACGGATGCGATACGCCGACTGCAATCCGAACAGCAACTCGCGCAACACTTTCGCCAGCTGCAGCGGGAGAATCACCAATTACGTTCGCAGCTGAAAGAGCTTCAACATCAACCGGTCGGCGTCCGAATGTTGGCAATCAATCCAAACGGGAAATCCGCCTCACACCAACAGGCGCGTGCGGTACTTGAGACCGCGCTCCATACATCGAATCTGCGGGACAAGATCCAGCTCAGCACCGACGCGACCACTCTTGACGATCACTACGTCGATCCACTGATCGTGCGAGGGCAAACCTATCTCCAGCTGGTCTCCCTGGCCTTCTCCCAACAGGCGCAATCCTCGGAATACAAGGACTATCTGAATAAAGCGAAGACAGACTTTGAGCGCGCCATCGCACTCGACGCTAAGAATGTATGGGCATGGATTGGGAAAGGGGATGTCCTCGTCTGGCTGAAACAACCAGACGAGGCTGCTGCTGCCTACGAACAGGTTCTTGAGCTCGACCCATTCGCCGATATCGCCCGCCAGCACCTGATCAGTCTCTCCACAACGAAAGCCCGGCACCAGGCAGACTCCAAACAATGGCATCCCGCGTTAGCCACGCTGCAGAAGCTCCTCAATGCCCCGACGCATGAAAGCTGGATTCCCTATCACAAAGAGGCCTATGCACTGAGGAGCAAGATTTATCTCAAGCTGAATCAGCCGGAACAGGCGCTTGCGGATCT
>JANOJM010000363.1:0-2892 GCA_031418735.1 Nitrospiraceae bacterium
ACCAACGTAGGTTTTTGATGCCCCATTATTTTGATTGAGCAACGCGTACTGTTGCAGGAAGCGATTCAGGTCTTTGTTGCCGCAGTCGAACGCGTCAACAGCGTGAACCCGCTGAAGCGTTTCGATCTTTCGAGTCAACGCGTTTCAGTAGTCGTAGGGATAGGCGCTGCGTCAAAGAGCCCGGGCTCAGTCAACAGACGCTGCATACGAGGGAGCGGACGAGTCGGAGCATCCAATGCAGTCAGGAACTCAGTCCATTTCGCTTTGCTCAGACTGAATGTACGACGATCTGCCAGCGTTTCATCTGCACGGGCCAGGGCACTTTCAAGGACAAACGCGCTCACGGAACGATGAGAAACGGAGGCGGCAGCTTCCAACGTCCGCTTGGCTGAGCGGCTCACCCGAAGATCCAGTTTTTCGGTACGAAGCGCACGTGCTGACATATTGCGTCCTCTCGTTGGGCTAAACGATAGCGCAATAATTACTGCATGTCAAGACAATGTCTTGACGATTTATTCGTATAAAATCAATGCAATATATGGTTATAGGTGTTTGCTCATCTGGGCATGCGCTACGGAACAAGGCGCTCTGGAGGAGCGGCAGCCGGAAGCATTCGCTGACTACATCAGGAAAGAACAGGACCAGCGTCGGATCTCCGGCTTCTCCCCCATCTATTCTTTGCTGCGGTTGATCGAAGCGGAGGCAGGGCAGGTGTTGCGCTACGACCGCGGGATCACGGACCAGTACAATTCGACGGTCACGTACGCCAGCATGGCTTGCCAAGTGGGGAAGACTTCCTTGAGGTGGGAAGCGAAATACGAGTAGAGCCGGGGGATTCGTATCTCGTCAATCCGCTAAGTGTAGTGGTGCTGTTAGGCAAGTAGGCTGGGGAGGTGCGTAGTATTCAGCTCGCGGCAGGGAGACCGAAGAGTCTTCGACGGCGCATCGAGCGACCACTGCTTTATCGTGCGCGTTCTGCGAGCAAGAAGGATGGTTGCCTGTTCCCTCTTTACTCCTTGACCGTTAACGTGATCGGGATCGGCTTCAGGGGATTGTCGAATTCGTCGCGCGGCGAGGCGACGATCTTGTCTACTATGTCCATGCCCCGAACGACTTCGCCGAAGACGGTGTAGGTTCGGTCCAGCCCGCTGTTGTCATCGACACAGATATAGAACTGCGAGCCGTTATCGTTGGGGTCGCGCGTGCTGTTGCTCTCTCGTGGGACTTTGGCCATGCCGATTGCGCCCCGTTTATGCGGCCGATCGCTGGTTTCAGGATTGAGCCAGTAACCGGGACTACCTGAGCCGTGGATGGAACGGTCTGCCGTCTTGCTCAGCGGATCACCGCCTTGAATGATGAATCCTGGAACGACGCGATGGAAGGTGGTTCCATCATAGAATCCCATTTTGGCGAGCTTGAGAAAGTTCTCGACGTGACGCGGGGCATCATCCGGGTAGAACCGAATCTTGATCTCACCGAGCGGCGTCGTAATGGTAACGCGCGGATCGATCTTTTGAAATTGCATAGTCATGTCATCAAACTAACAAGGACAACGTTCAAGAGGCAATGGGGATCGTAAGGGGTGAGGGGTCGATCGAGATTCGCCTCACGCCTCACGTTTCACGCCTCACGATGAAGCCCCTTGCCCGGATCAATTTTTATCCACAAGATTCCGCCCAGGATGGCCACGGCTGCGGCGACACCTAACGAAACAGGCCAACCCCAATGATTGGCCAGCCATGGGGTCAGGGTCGGTGAAATCGTCCCGCCGATATTGGCGCCGGTATTCATGAGCCCTGACAACGTGCCTGCATGGGTTTTCGACAGATCGGTTGTGGAAGCCCAGTAGGCACCGACCGCAAAGTAGAGCCAGCCTGCGCCGAATGACAGACTGGTGATCGCCAGAAAGGGAGAATCGACGACGCCACCCAGCGCAATCGCGCACCCAGCCAGGACCATGCCGGTCATGCCGGTCACAGATCGTCCGGTGGTGAGACCGTAGCGTGCCGCGAGTCGATCGGTCACCCAGCCGCCTAGAGGGCAAAAGACCAACATGGCGACAAAGGGAGCCGAGGCATAGAATCCGCCTCGGAGCACATCGAATCCACGCACATTCACGAGATACAAGTAGAACCAGGACAGATAGACGTAGGCAACATAGCCGAGGCAACTGTAGCTGAGTACCAGCCACCAGATGGTGGGGGTGCGACTGAATGTTCGCCAGGGTACGGCTGTGGTAGTGGTCGGCACGCGCGTGAGCAGGGCCTGTTCACCTTCATTTACCCAGGGATGCTCGTGCGGATGGTTGCGTGAGAGGAGCCACCAGAGGTTCGCCATTCCGATTCCGAGCAGGCTCGCGAGAAAAAATACGGTCGGCCAGCCCCAGTTCACCATCACCCATGCGGCAATGGGCGGAGTCATGGCGGACCCTAACCCGATGCCTCCGATGGCGATCCCGATGCCGAGGCCTCGCCGATCAGCCGGAAGCCAGTTGGTGACGGCGCGATTGAAGGCCGGCAGCGCCACGGCTTCCCCCACACCTAACGAAAACCGCACGAGCATCAGCGCGCCGACAACTCCGAAGAGACTCGCGAGCGACGTGGTGGCTACCATGGCGGTGAAGGCTGTACAGATCGACCACCAGAGAAGCGCGATGGTGAGCACCACGCGGACTCCCCAGCGATCGGCCAGCCATCCACCGGGAATCTGAAACAGGGCGTAGCCGACGACGAAGGCCGAGAAGACCCAGCCCATCTGTTGATCGGTCATCCCATAGGCCGGCATCATCTGACGCGCGGTCACGGAGATATTGACGCGGTCGATATAGGTGACGACGCTGATGAGAAACAGCAGGGCGAGGATGAGCCAGCGGATGCGTGATGGGCGAGTCGT
>JANOJM010000364.1:0-1926 GCA_031418735.1 Nitrospiraceae bacterium
CTCTCAAGGAGGCCACACGAAACCAGCCGTCAGTCGCGCAGCCGGGGTGGGCCCGTAGACTCCTGGGGCAGCGGCTTGCGGCTTCAAGCGTCGAGGGGGGCCTCTCCAAGACCAAGCGAAATCTTCCGTCAGTGGGGCACATGGGATGGACGCTCACACTGTGGGTGCAGCGGCTTGGTGTTTCGGGCACCGTTGGCCTTGGCCTCTGCGCGTTTGCGGTGATGTTTTACCTGTCAGCCGTACTCACCCTCGAGGCGGAACAGGCGCAGATATTGGAAGAACTCGATGCATCTCTGGTGCGTGTCCAGAGATCGGGAGCAGCCCCCGCCGTGGCTCCCCGTACCCCCAAAGAACAACTGTCTGACTTCTATGCCATCTTCCCTCCCGCCAGTGAAGTACCGGAGACGTTGCGGAAGATCAATCAATTGGCTGAAAAGCAGCATCTGGTTTTACAGGCCGGCCATTATCATGTCATCGACGACCATTCAGGCCGTCTGATCCGTTATGAAGCCTCATTGCCGTTGGTCGGTCCCTATCTCAACGTACGCCAGTTCCTGCGGGCGGTGTTGGCCGAGGTTCCAAGCGCCGCTCTCGCAAAAGTGGATGTCGAGAAGAATATGATGGGTGGCGCTCAGGCAAAGACGACGGTCAGCTTCACTCTTTTTTTAAGGAGAGACAGCTGATGGCCGCCTCCACATCGCAATATCTGATGCTCGTTACTCTTATAGCGGTCCTTCTTGAGGCTGCCGTCGGGGCCGCAGGCAGCCCGGCGGTAAGTCCGCAGGGGAATCTCGGTCTCGATCTCGGCAAGCTGAATCAGCGGGTGACCGGGAAGGGTGTGTACGATATGTTTCAGGATGGTGTGAGACAGGAGAGCTCGTCTCCACTATCCTCTTCCCCTTCCTCCTCCTCGAAACAGGACGGGCCTCGCTCGAAGGGAAAATCTAAAAAGGCCGGGTCGCATTCTGCGCCTCCGCCCTCAAGTCCGGTCATTGTCGTAGAGGTGCCGGCCGAGCCGGCTGTGGTCGAGCCGCCGCCTGTCGTGATTCCAACTCCGCCCTTCCCCTTCAAATTTGCCGGAGTGCAGCGGCAATCATCCGGGCAGACGATCTATTTTCTGATCAAGGACAACCAACTGTACACCGTTGAGGTCGGACAAATCCTCGACTCTGTGTATTCCATCGATGGCGAGGAGGGGGGACAGTTGAACGTGACCTACCTGCCGTTGGATCGCAAGCAAACCATTAGCATGGGGTCTGCAACATGACACGCTACATTCAAACCAGGTTCTGGACACGCATACTCGGCTGTGTGTTCCTCGCCAGTTGGCTCGCCGGCTGCAGCGCCAACCAGCTATTCAACGAGGGGATGTCGGACATCAATGCCGGGCGATTGGAGGTCGGGCTGGCCAAGATGGAGGACGCGGTGAGAAAAGATCCGGATAGCGCGTTCTTGAAGACCCAGTTGCGGATGACGCGAAAACATGTCGTCGAGCGGGTTCTTCAGGAAGCGGATGCGGCCCGCGCCGCTTCGGACTTCACGGGGGCTCGCCGGCTCTATGAGCATGTGCTGGAACTGGACAAAGCCAATGCCCAAGCGTTGGCCGGCCTCGAGTCGACAAAGAATGCGGAAATGAACCAGCTCGAGATCCGGATGGCCAAGGATCTGATCGGTCACAATGAGATCAATGAAGCTCAGGCGCAACTGGGGCATATCTTGAGCACGGACCCGAACAACATCGAAGCGAAACAGATGCTGGACCGTATTCTCTCGCAAAGCCCGCTTCCGGAGCCGGTCAAGCCGAAGCTGCGCTTGAAAGAGGATCGAATCGCCGTGTTGCAGTTCCGCGAGTCTCCACTGGGCATGGTCTTCGAGGCGCTCTCGCGCACCAGCGGCATCAATTTCGTGCTCGATAAAGACGTGAAG
>JANOJM010000365.1:0-4799 GCA_031418735.1 Nitrospiraceae bacterium
GGCATCGAAGCTCATGAACTTGATGGTCCCGGCATGCTTGGATTCGGTCACCGTCTGCTCGACCACCTTGCTCGCCGTTCCACCGATGTGGAAGGTCCGCATGGTCAGCTGTGTTCCCGGCTCACCGATCGACTGCGCCGCAATGACACCGACGGGCTCACCCTTTTCGACCAACCGTCCGCGGGCCAAATCACGCCCGTAACAGGATCGGCAGACTCCACGGCGCGACTGACAGGTCAGCACAGAGCGAATCTTCACATGGTCGACTGCCGCTTCCACGATCGCCTTGGTCCGTTCCTCGTCGATCTCCTCATTGAACGACACAATGATCTCACCCGTGACCGGATCGCGAATGTCTTCCGCCGCCAACCGGCCCAACACCCGCTCTTCGATCGGCTGAATGATCTCTCCGCCCTCGACCAATGCGCTCACAATAATGCCGTCGGTCGTCCCGCAATCGATTTCGTTGATAATCACATCCTGCGCGATATCCACCAGGCGACGCGTGAGATAACCGGAGTTCGCCGTCTTCAACGCCGTGTCGGCCAAACCCTTGCGGGCGCCGTGCGTCGAAATGAAGTACTGCAACACCGTCAACCCTTCGCGGAAGTTGGCGGTAATCGGCGTCTCGATAATTTCACCGGACGGCTTCGCCATCAAACCGCGCATACCGCCCAATTGGCGGATCTGCTGTGAGCTTCCGCGAGCGCCGGAATCTGCCATCATGAAGATCGGATTGAAGGACTCAGCCTTGTTCGGATCGCCGCCCGCGCCCAATTCCTTCATCATTTCAGTGGCAATCTGTTCAGTCACATGAGCCCAGATGTCGATCACCTTGTTATAGCGTTCGCCGTTGGTGATCAATCCCTCGGCATATTGCCGCTCGATCTCCGCCACCTCATGCTGAGCCTTCCCCAAAAATTCTTGCTTCTTGGTCGGAATATGCATGTTGTCGATGCAGATCGAGATGCCGGCACGCGTGGCATACTCGAACCCCGTGTCCTTGACCTTGTCGAGGAACGTCACAGTCTCGCGGTGACCGCACTGGCGATAGACAGTATCGATGAGCTTGGTCATCTCCTTCTTGGTCATGAGCTTATTCGCGTTAGCGAATGGCAAGCCTGGAGGGAGCACGTCGGACAGGATGACTCGTCCGACGGTGGTCTGAACGAGACTCCCCTCGATCCGCACCTTGATCCGCGCATGCACTTCCAACGCTTGAGAATCGTATGCAATGCGCACTTCGTCCGGTGAGCCGAACACTTTCCCCTCTCCCTTGCATCCGGCACGCTCTTTAGTCAGCCAATAACAGCCGAGCACCATGTCCTGCGACGGCACCGCAATTGGCTTGCCGTTGGCGGGCGAGAGAATGTTATTGATCGACATCAGCAACACACGCGCCTCGACCTGCGCCTCGACCGACAGCGGAACGTGGACCGCCATCTGGTCGCCGTCGAAGTCGGCGTTGAACGCGGCGCAGACCAGCGGATGCAGCCGGATGGCCTTGCCTTCGACCAGCACCGGATCGAATGCCTGGATACCAAGACGGTGCAACGTCGGCGCACGGTTCAATAACACGGGATGTTCGCGAATCACCTCGTCAAGCACGTCCCACACTTCTGGACGTTCTTTTTCGACCAAACGTTTGGCACTCTTGATGGTGGTCGCCGCGCCGCGCTGTTCCAGCTTGTGGAAGATAAAGGGCTTGAAGAGTTCGAGCGCCATTTTCTTTGGCAACCCGCATTGGTGCAGCCGAAGCTCCGGCCCCACGACAATGACGGTTCGGCCAGAATAATCGACCCGTTTACCGAGCAGGTTTTGGCGGAAGCGCCCCTGCTTCCCCTTCAGCATATCGCTCAGCGATTTGAGCGGCCGCTTGTTGGGTCCGCGAATCGCGCGGCCCCGGCGCCCGTTATCGAAGAGCGCATCGACCGCTTCCTGCAACATCCGCATTTCGTTTCGGATGATCACACCCGGTGCCTTCAGTTCAATCAGCCGCTTGAGCCGATTGTTCCGATTGATGACGCGGCGGTACAAATCGTTCAAGTCCGATGTCGCAAACCGTCCGCCGTCCAGCGGCACGAGCGGGCGCAACTCCGGTGGCAGCACCGGGATCACATCCATGATCATCCACTCAGGCATGTTGCCAGACTTGCGGAAGGCTTCGATGACTTTCAATTGCTTCGCGTATTTCTTCTTCAGCGCTGCGGAGGCCGACGTCTTTGCCTTCGCCTTGATCTCGTCCCACTTGGCATTGATGTCGATCTTGCGGAGCAACTCCCGAATGGCATCGGCGCCAATACCGACTTTGTAGGAGCCCGGATTGTATGCGGATTGGAGCTCACGAAGCTTTTCCTCCGAGACCAGCTCTTTCTCCGTCAAATCTGTCGATCCCGGATCGACACAGACATAGCTCTCGAAATAGAGAATGCGTTCCAGCCCCTTGAGGCTCATGTCGAGCAAGGTTCCGATCCGGCTCGGCACGCCCTTGAGAAACCAAATATGCGCCACCGGCGCCGCAAGCTCGATATGGCCCATGCGCTCACGGCGGACTTTGGATTGAATGACCTCGACACCGCACTTGTCGCAGACGATGCCGCGGTGCTTCATGCGCTTGTACTTGCCGCAGTTGCATTCCCAATCCTTGATCGGACCGAAAATCTTCGCGCAAAACAGTCCGTCTTTTTCCGGCTTGAATGACCGGTAATTGATGGTCTCCGGCTTCTTCACTTCGCCATAGGACCAGGACCGAATTTTTTCTGGCGATGCGATCCGGATCCGCATCGAATCGAACGACACCGCATCGCGCGGTTTCTCAAACAATGTATAGACGCCTTCCACTGTAGTGACCTCCTCTGATGCCGGCCGTCATGGCCGGCACACAAATGGGTTAGTCTTGCGACTTAACCAGTTCGACGTCGAGTCCCAAACTCTGCAGCTCTTTAACCAAGACGTTAAACGACTCGGGCAATCCAGGCTCCAGGAACGGTTCACCCTTCACGATCGCTTCGTACATCCGCGACCGGCCCGGCACGTCGTCCGATTTCACCGTCAAGAACTCCTGCAGCGTGGAAGCAGCGCCATAGGCCTGCAATGCCCACACTTCCATTTCTCCCAACCGCTGGCCGCCGAATTGAGCCTTGCCGCCGAGGGGCTGCTGCGTGACCAGCGAATAGGGGCCGATCGAGCGCGCGTGAATCTTGTCGTCGACCAAGTGGTGGAGCTTTAAGACATACATGTAGCCGACCGTGACGGGGCTACCGAACATTTCTCCGGTTCGGCCATCCATCAACATCGTTTGCCCGCTGGTCGGCAAGCCCGCCTTTTTCAGCAGTTCCTTAATCTCTGTTTCCGACGCTCCATCGAACACCGGACTCGCCACCTTGATTCCCAAGGCCTTGGCCGCCCAACCCAGGTGAGTTTCGAGAATTTGACCGACGTTCATGCGCGACGGCACACCGAGCGGATTCAGCACAATTTCCACCGGCGTCCCGTCCGGCAAGCAGGGCATGTCTTCCTCAGGTAAGACCCGAGAAACCACGCCTTTATTGCCATGCCGCCCGGCCATCTTGTCGCCGACCTGAATCTTGCGCTTCATCGAGACATAGACCTTGACGAGCTTGATCACGCCCGGAGGAAGCTCATCGCCCCGCTTCAGACGCCCGACCTTCTCGTCGTACAGGGTCTGTAAAATCTCGATCTGCTCCTTCGCCCGCCGCTCGACGTCTTCCAGTTCCTTCTGCTCGTCGGGATCGCTCAGAATGATGTAGCGGACGGTCTCATCCGGTAACCGCCTGAGAACCTCTGCGGTCAGCTTGCCCTTCTTCTTCAGAATGACATCGCCGCTCTCAGGATCCATCAAGTCGCGGCCAACCACCTTCCCCAACAACAATTTTCTGATCTTTTTCGTTTTCTCTTCGTCGATGATACGGAGCTCCTCGTGGTGATCACGCTGGAGCTTTATCGCATCGTCGCTTTCGATACTCTTGGATCGTTCGTCCTTATCGAGACCTTTGCGCGAGAAGATTTTCACATCGACGACGATGCCTTCGACGCCCGGCGGCACCGTGAGCGATGTATCCTTCACATCGCCCGCCTTCTCACCGAAGATGGCCCGCAACAGTTTTTCTTCCGGCGTCAACTGCGTTTCGCCTTTCGGCGTCACCTTCCCAACCAGAATATTTCCAGGTTTCACTTCAGCCCCGATACGAATAATCCCGCTCTCGTCGAGATCGCGAAGCGCTTCTTCTCCGACGTTCGGGATATCGCGCGTAATGTCCTCTTTCCCCAACTTCGTATCCCGGGCCTCCACCTCGAATTCCTCAATGTGAATCGAGGTAAACGCATCCTCTCGTACCAATTTTTCACTCAAGAGAATGGCGTCTTCGAAGTTGTACCCACCCCAGGGCATGAAGGCGACGAGAATGTTTTTACCTAATGCCAGTTCACCGTGATCGATGGCGGGACCATCGGCCAAGACCTGGCCCACCTTCACCGGCTGCCCTAGCCGCACCACCGGCGTCTGCGTGATGGTCGTGCTCTGATTCGACCGTTGGAACTTAATCAGATCATATACATCCAGGCCCGCATCATTCCGCTTCCGGCCTTCTCTCGAATCGGCTCGCACGACGATCCTCGTGGCATCCACGCTTTCTACGACACCGGCACGCTTAGCCTGCACGACATAGCCCGAGTCACGCGCGACTACGGTTTCCATTCCCGTACCGACCAGCGGAGCCTCCGACGTGAGCAGCGGCACCGCCTGACGTTGCATGTTCGATCCCATCAAGGCGCGGTTC
>JANOJM010000366.1:0-7274 GCA_031418735.1 Nitrospiraceae bacterium
GCGTTCTCGCATCGCTCAGATCCTCAACGTACCCCAGAGGGTACGCCTCCGGTCTTCACTCGCTGCGGCCTTGCTGGACGACATTTCTGAGCATCTTGCAAGTGTTTTCTTACTGCCCCACACCTTCAGCCCAATGAATTCCCACCGCGCCACAGTGGTTTTACTACCGTCTGCTAATGCGATGCCCCATGGGTAAATTGGACAGGCACTTGGGGTTTCAGTTATTCTAGAGCCACTTTTCCGAAGCATCGGTCTCGCGTGAGCCCCATGATCGGAAAAATATTCAGCCCGATTGTCTAGTTTGTTAGACGCACGACAAAGGAGGGTAATTCACGATGGCGCAATCCCAATCCGACACAGTACATGTCTTCGACACGTGGGTGAAGGGCACGAAGCGGCTCCTGCACTTCGACGTGATGACGACGGATGAGGCGACGGCATTGACGCTCGCCAAGCAGCATTTGACCAGCCTCGGAGAAGGTAACGTACCGGTTACGGTGAAAGAATGTCAGTTCTGCCACACCGAACCGCTGGCGATGTTCTCCCCCGAGCAACAGCGTCAATTCCGCGAGCAGGGCGGATTCATCATCACCCTCTCGACGTAGTGCGCGAGACTCGCGGGACGGTTGATCTGGTTTGTTTTGTTCATTTGGTTGGTCCGGTTCCGACCAAACAAACAAGACAAACTAAACAAACCAAATAACGGTCTTCTTAAGCTGGCGGGGATTCGTGCGGCAACAGCGAGAGATCTTTCTTCTCAAAAGCGAAATGGATGATCAGGAACACGACCCCTACGCTGATCGCCGAGTCGGCAACATTGAAGGCCGGCCAATGGTAGGAGCCCACATAGACATCGAGAAAATCGATTACTTCTCCATAGCGTAATCGATCAATCAGATTCCCGATCGCCCCTCCAAGAATTCCGGCAATACTGAGCTGCCCCATCCAATCCTTCTTCGGCAACCGGAAGAGAATCGTCCCCAACAGGGCCAGAGCAAACAGCGACGTCACGCCGAAGAACACCATGCGAAACGCATCGCTGCTGCCGGCCAGCAGTCCAAAGGCGGCGCCGGGATTGCGGATATAGGTCAAGCTGAAGAGATTGGGAACAATCGGAATGGATTCATTCAGCCGCATCGACTCCACGATGGACAGTTTTGTAACCTGATCGATCGCCACGATCGCTCCGGCAAGTACCGCCAGAAGTAGATAACGAGCGGGCCCTCCCATCACTGCACCGCCTCCACGCAACGCTCACAGAGCGTTGGATGGTCGGTGTGTTTGCCGACCGCCTCTCGATAATTCCAACAGCGCTCGCATTTTCCGAAGGAGGACTTTGTCGCAATAACCGCCAGCGGGCTTTTTGCCTCGCCACTGGCGACCAGCTCAACCTGTGAGACGATGAAGAGCGTGGTCAGATCCTTCTTATAGGGCTGCAGAAACTCGTAAGTGTCTGCATCGGCTCGAAGCATCACCGCCGCCTCCAACGATGATCCGATCGTCTTATCTCGCCGACTTCCCTCCAGCACACCCTGTACCTCTGTGCGATAGCTCAACAGCCGCTCCCACCGTTTGGCCAAAGCGGCATCCTGCCATTGGAGCTGAACCTCTGGGAATGCGCTTAGATGGACACTGCTCGAACCGAGTTGCCCTCCTGGCTGCGCAGCCAGAGTCCGCCAGATCTCTTCGGCTGTAAAGCTCAACACTGGAGCCATCAGCTTCGTCATGGCCACGACGATCTCGTAGAGCACCGTCTGCGATCCGCGCCGCAAGGGCGAGTCGGCTCGGAACGTGTAGAGTCGATCTTTCAGAATATCCAGATAGACGGAACTCAGATCCACCGAGCAGAAGTTATTGAGCGCGTGGAAGATCGTGTGAAACTCAAAATCGTCATAGGATTTCCTGACCCGCGGAATCAGTTCGCTGAGCCGATGCAGCGCCCAACGATCCAATTCAGGCAACTGGTCATAGGGGACTCGGTCTTTGTCCGGATCGAAGTCGTACAGATTACTCAGTAGAAAGCGGCAGGTATTCCGGATCTTTCGATAGGCCTCGATCATATGGGTCAGGATTTCTGGAGAGATCCGGAGATCATCACGATAATCCTGCGCCGAGACCCACAGACGCAGAATCTCTGCGCCCGATTGTTTGATCACATCCTGCGGCGCAACGACGTTTCCCGCCGATTTGGACATCTTCTTGCCCTGCCCATCGAGAACAAATCCGTGAGTCAGGACCGCCTTATATGGTGCGCGATGATCAGTCACAACACCGGCCAGCAACGCGCTGTGGAACCAGCCCCGATGCTGATCCGACCCTTCGAGGTAGAGATCAGCCGGCCACCACTTCCGTGCTTTCAACACCGCCGCATAGCTGACTCCCGACTCGAACCAGACATCGAGAATATCCCGTTCCTTCTCGAATGCTGTTCCGCCGCACTTCGGACAGGTCGTGCCCTTGGGCAACAGCTCGGCAGCCGATTGCTCGAACCATACATCAGCCCCTTTGGACTCCATCAACGTCGCAAGGTGTTCGATCACAGTTGGGTCGGCCAGCACAGACTGGCACCCCATACAGGTAAAGCCTGGAATCGGCACGCCCCAGACACGCTGACGCGACAAACACCAATCGGGGCGATTCTCGATCATCCCGTTGATCCGATCACGGCCATATGCCGGAATCCAGCGAACCCGTCCAATCTCCGCCAGCGCCTCTTTCCGAAGATCGTTCGTCTCCATCGATACGAACCACTGTTCGGTCGCTCGGAAGATGACGGGATTCTTGCAACGCCAACAGTGCGGATAGGAGTGGTTCAACGACCCATGACCGAGCAAACGTCCGTTGGACGTCAGAAATTCCACGATCTTTGGATTCGCCTTCAGCACATGCTGGCCGGCAAATTCTTTCACCACCTCGGTAAACCGCCCGCCGTTGTCGACCGGCGCCAAAATCTCCAACCGTTCACCAGGCGACGCCTTGGCATTGTGCTCAAGGACGAGGATGTAGTCTTCCATGCCGTGCCCAGGCGCAATATGGACACAGCCGGTGCCCTGATCGAGGGTGACGAAGTCGCCGAGCAGAATGGGTGACAGCCCGGTGGTCAGAGGGCGCTGCGTTTCGATCCCTTCAAACCCTTCGCGTCCTTTCTTGACCCCAAATACTCGTGCTCCTTCGAGTTTACAGGCCTTCGCCATGCTTTCAACAAGCTTCTCAGCCACGATCAGGACTTCGTCGCCGGTCTGGACAAATGCATAGTCGATCTCGGCATGCAGACAGACCGCTTGATTGGCAGGAAGGGTCCATGGGGTGGTCGTCCAGATCACGACGGAGACTGACTTGATGCCGAGAGGGAACGAGATATCGGGGAACGTCTTGCTGAGCACCGTGGGCGACGTGACCAACGGAAACTTCACATAGATCGAGGGAGAGGTGTGATCTTCGTATTCGACTTCCGCTTCGGCCAGGGCGGTTTGGTCCGCCGTGCACCAGAGCACCGGTTTCAGGCCTTTATAGACGCCTCCCCGCTCCACGAATTTACCGAACTCACGGATAATCGTGGCCTCGTAGCCGGGATTCATCGTGAGATAGGGCTGCTGCCAGTCGCCTAGGATGCCCAGCCGCTGAAACTCTTCACGCTGAATCGTGTAAAACTTCTCCGCATATTCCCGGCAGAGTTTGCGGATAGCCGGAGTGTCGAGCGTCTTTTTCTTGTCGCCGAGTTCTTTGAGGACTTGGTGTTCGATCGGCAGACCATGGCAATCCCACCCCGGCACATAGGGCACTTGATAGCCCGCCATCGTCTTCGATTTGATGATGATGTCCTTGAGGATCTTGTTCAGTGCGTGACCGATATGAATCCGGCCATTGGCGTAGGGCGGCCCATCGTGCAAGACATACAGCGGCCGGCCTTTCCCCGCCTCCTGGATCTGCTCGTACAACCGTTCCTTCTCCCACGAGGCAAGGAGTTCAGGTTCCCGCTGCGGCAAATTCGCCTTCATGGGGAAATCAGTTTTGGGGAGATTGAGTGTTGCCTTGTAATCCATAACCTATCCGGTCTCTCCAGAGGTCTTTAGAACGTGTGAGGAATCAGGGTGGGAATATACCGGAATGGCAGCCGAGGCACCAGTCCATAGCTTTGATGCGGGATCGTCAAAAACGTCTTCCAGCAAGGCCGCAGCGAGTGAAGACCGGAGGCGTACCCTCTGGGGTACGTTGAGGATCTGAGCGACGCGAGAACGATGCCCGGTGAAAGGTGCGTCTCGGCGCACCGAGGCTGGGCGGGTGGAATCAAGCCGTTTTTCACGATCCCGCCCGCTAGCTGACGGCCATCATGCGGTCTAACGCCACCTTCGCCCAATGTTTCTCATCGTCCGGAACGACGATATGGTTCACGACGTGTCCGTCGGCAAGATTTTCCATCGCCCAGCAGAGATGGGCTCCATCGATCCGGAACATCGTCGCGCATTGGCAGACCGTGGAGGAGAGAAAGAAAACCTTCTTATCGGTGAGATCGCGCTTCAATCGATTGACCAAATTCAATTCCGTTCCCACCGCCCATGCCGTCCCGGACGGCGCTGCCGTCACTGTGCGGATAATCAACTCCGTGGACCCGGACAGGTCTGCCTTATTGACAACATCCTCGTGACATTCGGGATGGACGATCACCTTGCCATCCGGATACTGCTTGCGAAAATTGTCCACGTGCACGGGCTGAAACATCTGGTGCACACTACAGTGGCCTTTCCAGAGAATGAGCTTCGCGCGCTTGATCGCCTCACGTGTATTGCCCCCGTTGGGTTGATAGGGGTCCCAGACGATCATCTCTTCTCGCGGCAGCCCCATCTTGTTCGCCGTATTCCGGCCCAAGTGCTCGTCCGGGAAAAAGAGAATTTTCTCCCGTCTGGCCCAGGACCATTCTATGACCGCCTTCGCATTGGAGGAGGTACAGGTAATCCCGCCATGTTCGCCGCAAAAGGCTTTGAGCACCGCGGCAGAGTTCACATAGACCGCCGGCATGACCGTCTCTTCCACGGGAAGCATGCGCCCCAGCGTCTCCCAACATTGGTCGACCTGTTCGATGGCCGCCATGTCCGCCATGGAGCAGCCTGCTGCCATGTCCGGGAGGATCACCGTTTGCTTGGAACGGCTCAGAATGTCAGCGGTCTCGGCCATGAAGTGCACGCCGCAAAAGACGATATAGGGGCGTTCTGACCGCTCGGCTGCCAGTTTCGACAATAAAAGAGAGTCCCCGCGAAAATCCGCATGTTCGATGACTTCATCCCGTTGATAGTTATGGCCTAAAATCATGACCCGATCGCCCAGCACACGTTTCGTTTCAACTGTCCGACGGAATAACTCCTCCGCAGGCAGTTGTTGGTAATCCGTAATCGGTTTGGGAAGCGTTGAGACGGTCTGCATAGGCTCCTTATCAAAATAGCGTGAGGCATCATTCTACGTTAGGGCTTTCCGACAATCAATGAAGCAGGCTAAGGTCAAGGTTGAGCGAAGATCAGACGCTTTCCCCCTCAGCCTCAACCTAAGCCTTAACCTTCTGATAGGCCTAATTCCCCGTTGACAATGGAAGAAGCCGGCGATACGATTCACGGTCGAAGCTAGGGGAGCCACACGGCTGAGAGTCCGCCCGAACGGATGACCCTCAGAACCTGACCTGGGTAATACCAGCGTAGGGAAGCGAGAACAACCGGACACCGTTGGTCTCTCTGCCGCACCCCCTGCTAGTGGTGCGGCATTTTTATTTTTGACGACTGAGTACAGTTCACGTTTTGGAGAAAGGATCTCCTCATGAGCGACCAACCAAAGGGCAACGGATCGGCCACGAGTAACGGACAGGCATCTGCAGAGTCGGCCTTGACGACCACGCCGTTCCCTGCCTCCCGGAAGGTATATGTGCAAGGAGCACAGGCCTGCGTGCGGGTTCCGATGAGAGAAATCAGCTTGACTGCCACTAAGTCGATGAACGGGGGTACGCCCACCGTCAATGACCCGATCACGATCTACGATACCTCCGGCCCCTACACAGACCCGAACGTCACAATCGACGCGAAGACTGGGTTGGCACCTTACCGCCGAGGCTGGGTGATCGGCAGGAATGATGTCGTCGAGCTTTCAGATATTTCCTCGCAGTATGGCCGCTTGCGCGCTGCCGATCCGAAACTGGACGAGCTCCGGTTCCAGCATATTCGTAGGCCCTTACGCGCCAAGTCAGGCATGAACGTGACCCAGATCCATTACGCCAGACAAGGCATCGTCACCCCGGAAATGGAGTTCATTGCGATCAGGGAGAATCAATCCCGCGAAGTGGCGCGTGAACTGGCTTCGCGAAATGGGCATGGCGGCGGGGTCACCCAGCATCCAGGCCAGTCGTGGGGCGCCAGCATTCCCGCTGTCATCACCCCGGAATTTGTCCGCGATGAAGTCGCCCGTGGCCGTGCGATCATCCCGGCCAACATCAACCATCCGGAAAGCGAGCCGATGATCATCGGTCGAAACTTTCTGGTGAAGATCAACTCCAACATCGGCAACTCGGCAGTCGCCTCCTCCATCGAAGAAGAAGTGGAAAAGATGATCTGGTCGATTCGATGGGGCGCCGACACGGTGATGGATCTCTCCACCGGCAAGAACATCCACGAAACCCGCGAATGGATCGTCCGCAATTCACCGGTGCCCATCGGTACCGTGCCGATCTATCAAGCACTCGAAAAAGTCGGAGGCAAGGCAGAAGACCTAACCTGGGAGATCTATCGCGACACTCTGATCGAACAGGCAGAACAAGGAGTCGACTACTTCACCATCCATGCCGGTGTACGCCTCGCCTACGTGCCAATGACCGCCAAACGGATGACCGGCATCGTGTCTCGCGGTGGAGCGATCCATGCGAAATGGTGCCTGGCGCATCATCAAGAAAACTTCACTTACACACACTTCGAAGAAATCTGCGAGATCATGAAGGCCTATGACGTGTCGTTCAGTCTGGGCGATGGGTTGCGCCCAGGCTCCATTGCCGATGCCAACGACGAAGCGCAATTCGCGGAGCTGGACACGTTGGGCGAACTGACCAAGATTGCCTGGCGCCACGACGTCCAGGTCATGATTGAAGGACCGGGCCACGTGCCCATGCACATGATCCAGGTCAATATGGAGAAACAGCTGAAGGCCTGCCAGGAGGCGCCCTTCTATACACTGGGGCCGCTCACGACCGACATTGCGCCGGGCTACGACCACATCACCTCCGGCATCGGCGCAGCCATGATCGG
>JANOJM010000367.1:0-8172 GCA_031418735.1 Nitrospiraceae bacterium
TGACACAGTTCTCTCTCTGCTTAGAGAAACAATTGTTGACGAGGAGAACACTTCGGCGGCTGACCAAATCTGTATCGGAACGAGTCGGCTCACTCGTGTCATGACGCCGGCCAAGAAGGGAGTGAGGCGGCACAGGCAACAAGCTCTCCCCCCCAAGGCCCCTTTCCCCCCCCTTGGTCCCATCCTCATTCGCCGCCAGGACAGGAAGCTTGAATGGGAGAAGCGCCGTATCACACAGCGGCGAGTAACTCCTTCTAGCCTGGCAGGTGGCAGTCCCGATGCCGTTTTTAGCCCTACTGTGACAGGGCGTGACCCAGATCTGGCTCGGCTGGTGGGAGTCTGCGCCCATGCAGTGCTCGAACAGTGGGACTTCGCCAAGCCTCGCGCTGAGATCGGCGTTGTTATCGAGCAGGCCTGTCGGCGGTATGTGGCACAGGATCATTTGATGGCTGATGTCGCAGGGGATCTCACCGCTCTCTTTGGGAACTTCCTTTCCTCTGAGCCGTACGAAAGACTGCAACGTGCGACGGTGCTGGGACGAGAAGTCCCGTTCGTCATGCCCTTAGGGGAGGAGCAGATCATGGAAGGGGTGATCGACCTGATTTACCGGCTAGACGATCGGATCTGGATTGCCGACTATAAGACGGACGATGTGGCGGCTGAAGATGCCCAGGTCCGAGCAGATCGCTATCGATCCCAAGCTGAGATGTATTCGCGAGCCGTCGCGAGTGCGTTGGGAATACCGGCACTCTCATTTCAGTTTATTTTCTTGCGGCCGGGTATCGCCATCGACGTGTAGCAGATCGTTATTTGCTCTGTCTGGTCTATTTGGTTCATCAGATTAGTTTCGTTCAACCAAACAAACGAAAGAAACCAAATAAACTAAACAAACATTCATGATAGTTTCGCAGGAAGAATTCGACAGTTGGATACAAGAGGCGCTGGCAGAACTGCCGCCACGTTTTGCAGCAATGGCGGAAGAGGTGTCTATCGTCGTTGAAGAAGAACCTTCGTTAGAAGTTCTGCGTGATCTTGAGTTGGAATCTGAAGACGATCTGCTGGGGCTGTATCAAGGTGTCCCGATTGATGAGACCTCGTTCTTCCAGCCTGCCGGTGAGTTGCCCGCCCGTATCTCCATCTATCGTGGCCCTATCCTACGTCTCTGCCGAACCAAAGCGGAAGTCATTCGAGAGGTCCGCGACACGGTGGTCCATGAACTCGGCCACCATGTTGGGCTGGATGACGAGGAGATGCCGTACTAAGATTAGGTATTTAGGCTGAAGGGGTTCAGGCTGAAGGTGGTTAGGACTTCGAGCCCGGAACTTCGGACTTCGTGTCGCGCATGTCGCACGCCGAGCCGCCATTTGGCCTGTTGCAGTACGGTCAGGCCATGCCAAACAAAAACGGCGGCCCCATTGCTGGAACCGCCGTCGGTGATGATGCGATGTGAGGTTACGCTGTGTATTTCCGCCGCCAAATTGCGAGGCCGATCAGACCGGAACCGAGGAGGACCAAAGATGTGGGTTCAGGAACCCCCACAGGGGCCTGCGTAAAGGTCGTCTGGATCGTGAGTAAGCCCTTCTGGATAGGGCCCACTTCTGTGAGGTTCATTCGAACGAAAAGTTGATGGGCATCCCGAACCAGCGTTAATGAGCCTGTAGGGTTCGATGACCATACCGTATTTAGATTCCCCAGGCTCAGCATACGCCCAGCATCGGAAAAAAATGAATTCTGAATGGTCAAGGAATTGGGACCTGCAGTTGTTCCTGTGATGTTCAGTACATTTGTTGCCCCTCGGAGGTTGAGGCCTAGATCCATGACGGTTACCTTGAAATTTAGTTGAGACATAAAGGTGTCCCCTGGTGGGGTATCAATAGCCACTGTAATTACAAAGCCATGCTGGCCGTTGACCGTGGTGCCTTGGACTGATACGGGGAACTCAGGGTCTAATGTTATGTTAGTCGAGAAGTTGTCAAACAGTTTATCGCCTTGCCTGAAGGAAGCGTCGGGAATCAATAGATCGCCTAGCGGGATGGCTTCAGCTTGCACGGAGATGAGCAGGCCCCCCAACATTAACCCAACGACTAGTGATACAGATGGCAATATGTTTCGTTTCATCGTTAGACCTTTCAATTGAAATATATTGAGGCTGTGGATTCTATCCTTGCAACGTGATCAATCGAGAGAAGCCTACCGTCTGCCCCTCATGTATCGTTCCTCCACGCGCATGAAGGACAATTGGACCAAAACGTATGCAAAGTTCAATCCACCGTGTAAGTACTTGATTTATTGCGAGGCGCATTCAGCCAGCCTTGCGCATACGTAAGTAGTTTTTACAGTCTTCCACCGCAGTGCCACTCATGAATAGGCTGCCTGGATTGTCGCGGCGAAAGACGCGTCACCAGAAAACCCAATACTTTCGAGGTATTGACACGGTATCATGCACGACTGCGCCGCCTCCAGGCGTGCGGCACAAGACTGTAAAAAATTCTGACAGGTGCCAACTGGTTTTTACACCGCGCAGCGGTATCCGTTGCTCAAGACGTGATACTCGACGTGGGTCGGCGCTGGCAAGGGTGGGACAGCTGAGGATGGTCCTTCCAAGATTGCCGGTACTTTCTCTCTTGGCAGGGGGCACCCATGTTGGTCTACGTGCGGCCGTCGAACGAGGCTACAGATAAGCCATCCAAGCTTGCTCGTTCTCTCTTCGGGGATGGGGGCTGATTGATCTTCCACTGCGCGCGTCCAACGAGGGGAGTCTGCGACCGCGCGTTGGGCGAGCACAGAAGATCATCAGGCTCCATCCCCTCCTCCTAGGATTTAGCCTGCATCAAGGTCCGCCGCTGATACCCCAGGGCGAGCATGAAGACTCCCACTATGATCATGGGGAAGGAGAGGAGTTGGCCCATGGAGAAGGATGCCAGGATAAACCCAAG
This sequence comes from Nitrospiraceae bacterium, assembly GCA_031418735.1. GTDB lineage: Bacteria > Nitrospirota > Nitrospiria > Nitrospirales > Nitrospiraceae > Palsa-1315. Next base: position 2,937 of record JANOJM010000367.1, read on the forward strand.
ATGGGCATCCGGTTCGCGAAAGAACTCTACGATCATCCGGCAGACTCCATAGCCGGCGATGAAGGTCCAGAAGAGGGTGCCTGATGGCGGTGCGGTCTTCGAGATGATCCATACCAGGGTGAACAAGAACAGACCTTCGAGTCCTGCCTCATACAGTTGTGAGGGATGGCGGCAGGCAGGCCCTCCCGTCGGAAACACCATGCACCAGTCGACATCGGTGGCTCGGCCATACAACTCCCCATTGATGAAGTTGCCGATTCGTCCGAATCCTAGTCCGATCGGTGTGACGGCTGCGGCTAAGTCTGCAACCTGGTAGGTGGGAATACCCTGCCGCCGGCTGAACCACACTAAGGCGATGCTGGCGCCGAGCAGGCCGCCATGGAAGGACATGCCCCCTTCCCAGACCGCGACGATACTGGCTGGATGCTGGATATAGTAGGAGAAGTTATAAAAGAGCGTATAGCCGAGCCGTCCTCCGATAAACACCCCGAATGCCGCCCACACCACCATATTATAGACTTGGTCCTTGGTCATGGAGAGGCCACGGGACTCCACTCGATGCTTGATCAGGAAATAGGCGCAGGCCAGTCCGATCAGATACATCAGACCGTACCAGCGAAACTGCAGGGGCCCCAGCTCAAAGAAGACTGGGCTGATATTCGGGTAGGGGATCGCGTGCAACCAAGTCATTAGTGCCTCATGTGGCGGTTTGGAGAATGAAGCTCTCCCGCAGCAGCCTACTCCGTCGAAGCAGCCGCTTCGGCTGCGAAGGCCGGAAGCTACGGGGGAATGAAGGCGAAGGAGAATAATAGGTGACGATCTCAAGCATTGCAAGCGCACGAGCGGGCCGAGGACAATCTTTTCTGACCCTTACTCAGAGCCAGTTTGAGCGATCTGCCTCTTTAGTATGTTGGTTTTCTGTCACGCTTGTGTTGTGACCTGTGAGGAATAGGCAACGAAAAATCGATCGGTTTGTATCGTGAGTACAGAGTTGTGACGAATCATGGGATGTTTTTGTAGTTTCTCGTCTGGCACGCTTACTGCTGAAGCAATAGAACAAGAATATGCAGGGTGTCGGCGATCATGTTCTTTATTTAACTGTTTCAAGGAGGTTCACCATGTCGAACCAGGGACGTCAAGCAGCGAAGGTTGCAGCATTAGTGGCAGGTGGCGCAGTGATTGGAGCGGGGATCGGGTTACTCTTTGCACCGCAGACTGGGACAGAAGCCCGGCGTGAGGTTCGTCGCTATGCGAGAAAGGCTCAGTTGCAAGCGACTCGATGGAATCGGACGGTCCAATCCGGTGTGAAAGAAGTGATGGATCGCAGTAAGGCTCTCATTCGCAAGGACGATGAGGCCATACGGATCGAAGCAGCGTAGTTGGATCGACTCGACAGGGACAGGCTCCGCCGTTTTCGGCGGTGCCTGTCCCTGTCTTTTCGTCACTCAGATCTCACGCCTGTCTCCGTCTTCGACGGCGACCTTGACCGACCTAGACCCCGATGCTAGAGTCCCGCCCGGCGGCCATTGCTGCTGGAGTGGCGAAACAGGCAGACGCACAGGACTTAAAATCCTGTATCCGCAAGGGTGTGCGGGTTCGATTCCCGCCTCCAGCACCATCAAATCACCACTAGGTAGTGCTCTTATTTGCACGTATTTCCTCTTCCCGGCTCTTGCGCCGCCCTTCATTGCCCTCCTACAATATGCCTTCTTGCGAGGTCCTTGTTGATGGATGATCAGCGGACATCTTTCCGATTCGGTATCGCACTTGTGCTGTCGTTTGTTTGTTTTGCCGTTCCTGCATGGGCCGATAATAAGGCTGTCAAGGAGACCTATGCCGTTGCCCTTGAACGCGGTGACTACGCCACAGCCCTGCGTGAATTGCGGCCATTGGCCGACCGGGGACTTGCAGCTGCACAGTTTAACCTCGGCCTGCTCTATGCCAACGGCCAGGGTCTACCCAAGGACGATGTCCAAGCGCGGCAGTGGTGGGAGAAAGCCGCCGTCCAGGGACATGCGGAGGCCCAGGCTAACCTGGGAGTGTTGCTTGTCTATGCACGGGGTGGTCCCCAGGACTACAAGATGGCCGTGTACTGGTTACGGCTGTCTGCAAATCAAGGGAATGATTTAGCGCAAAGAAAGCTTGGCCTCATGTATGAGCGTGGGGATGGTGTGCAGCAGGACTATGTCCGGGCCTACATGTGGTACAGCCTTGGGGCAGTGAAGGGCATGGAGGCTGGGGCTAGGCTACGGGATGCGATCGCCAAACGGATGGACCCTGACCAGATCGCCGAGGCGCAACAGCTCGCAAGGGAGTGGAAACCCAAAAGCAAATGAACGTAGCACACAGGTGTTCAAGCCAAGACAAGGGGTTCAGGCTGAAGGGATTCAGGCCGAAGGTCTGAGTCCGAAGTTCCGAACACTTCAGCCTGAATCTCTTCAGCCTATCTACCCAGTTAGGCCCGAATGAGAAGATGGTTGATTAGTGTAGCACCCCCGATGTCTATGCCAGTGTGGGCATCGATAAATCGTTTGAGTCTCATCCGATCATTTGAGCTTACCTGGATCACTTCCGCCGCTATCCAGTGTCCCTGAACCTGTCTGACTTCCGCCAGCCGTATGTCTATAAAGGTCTCCTCGTCTTCCACCCATAGTTGAACGTTTACAAAGTCTCCTACTCTTAGATGATCAGGGGTAGTCGGCTTACACCCTGTCTCGAGGCGTTCGAGGACGCACCCGTCTGCTTCAAGCTGCCTGGTTACATTTGTCAGCACGCAGTCAATCAAAAACTTGGGGCTATCCCACCCACTCAGTTGCGGTTGTTTCCTCTGAAGCATCATCATATGTGAAGGATAGTGGCAAAAGGGGTGCGTGGCTATTCCTCAAGAGGTGGGGGAGGCTTACCCGAAATGGTGGTGTAGGGGTAACTGTCTGTATTTCTTGCACATACGCCAGATCTTATGCTCATTTTTATGAGCGCTTCTGCTACAATTGCGAATCTTTTAGGAGGATACGTATGGGTCATTCATCTTCTCAGCGATTCCTGATGATTGGGGCCATTTTGGCTGGGTCCGGCGTTGCTGCAGGCGCCTTTGGCGCCCATGCACTCAAGGAAATTCTGGATGCGCCTATGCTCCAAGTGTTCGAAACCGCAACAAGATATGTGATGTACCATGCCTTTGGACTCTGTATCGTGTCATTGGCCATCGATCGTTACCCAGCGCAAGGCCTTGAAAAATCGGGATGGTTCTTTATCGCCGGAATGCTTCTCTTTTCAGGCAGTCTGTACGTGGTATCTCTTGCAGGCATCCGCTGGATGGGGGCTGTGACACCGGTCGGTGGGCTGGCCTTCATGATAGGCTGGCTGCTCTTAGGCTGGGGAGTCTGGCGGGCTGAGTTGCCTCGCGGTAGCGCGTGAACCAGATGGTTTCTTTAGTTTATTTGGTTTCGTTAGTTTGTTTGGTTGAACAGGACTAACCAGATAAACCAGTTCAACCCTCGTCCGTCTCGCCCTTCTCGCGAGTCTCGCGCTTCACGCGGTGCGCTATGGCGCGCAACCGGCCGTTCTCTTTCCGCTGATTGATCCCCAACCACCTTCTGAATTCACAAAGGTTCCTTCGAGGCGCTGCCCTTCTTTGCTGAATTGCAGGCTATCTTCTTGAATCCGGCCACCGACTTCCCACCGTAAGTAGACGTTCTCACCCAGGACGATGGTTTCCGCGAGTCCCAGCAGGGTAGCCTTCGTATTCCCTGCCGGAGGGAAGAGCAGTGTCAGCTTCTGCTCCTGATGGTGCTGTTGATGGTTATGAATGATCCACTGCCAGGTCCCGCAGAGCCGGGCCTGCCCTCGTAGCCCACGCACCCGACCCTTCCAACTCCGTATCCAATCCCATTCCTGATAGCTCGCCTGCATGGCGTCCAATTCCAGACGAGCGGCTTTCTCTAGGACTGTTATCAGTGGGATCGATGCAGCAGACTCTCCCTGAATCCCCTTGCCCCAATCTGAGGAGGTAACCTCCTCAGAGAGTTGATTCAGTGAGTCATGCCAGGAAGCTTTTCTCTGCTGATAGAGCCATGCTCTGCTTTGCGGAGATCCATATAGTCGATCGGTTTCCGTTGCAAGTTGTTGGTCTCTTACCGCCTGCCTGATGGTCGAGGCAAGGCGCCAGGCTGCCAGACTACCCATGAAACGATGAACTGTTGCGGTCAATTCCGATACCAGGAGTTCGTTGGCGAGCTTGGGCTGCAAGGGGTTGGCGCCTAATGTCCGAGCCGCATCGCCCAGTTGGAGCGCGGGGCCGATTTCCAATACAAATAGGCTGATAGCTTCCTTATCGGAGGCTATCTTGGCCAGTTGATCGGAATGGGCACGAATGACTGATGGAAAATCTGGCGTGGAGCTCGGAAGAGATTCATCTGCCGTGGCATTGTGCCAGGCCATGAGTAGCGAGACGATCGCCATGGCAAGGGCAATGCCGATTCGTGAGGGGATTGGTCGAGCCACGAGGATGTGATGGCGCATTACGCTACTCTACCGTGCTTCCGCCCAGACCCTCAAGCGGGGGTTTTTGACACAATGCTTTTGGAAAGTGAGTTAGGTACCTTGAAAGCAGTTCCTCAGAAACGCGGCAGTTGCGTCCCAGGCCTCTGCCGTTGTATCGGCACGGTAGTTTTCCACTCGCTGTTCATTACAAAAGGCATGGGGAGCATTGGGGTAAGTCCTGATCTCGACGCGTTTGTGGTGCTCGGCCGCGGCAGCGCGCAACCGTTCTACATCCTGGCTTGGCACCCATTGGTCCTGACCGGCCTGGTGATAGAGTGTTGGACAGAACAACTCTTTGATTGGGGTTTCAGGCTGCATGACTCGGCCGTAATAGACGGCGGCGGCTCGAAGCCGTTTCCGTTGGCAGGCGAACAGGAGCGCATAGGACCCACCCATGCCGTAACCGACCACGCCATGGATATTTCGTTTAATGTAGTCGCGCGTATTGAAGAACTCACAGCAAGAATTGATGTCTTGTAGTACGAGCGATTCGTTCAGCTTGCCCATGAGCGCATCTGCAACCTCTGCGTTGGCCGTGACCATGCCACCCAGCCGAGCGTATAAGTTCGGAATGATGACGCCGTAGCCTTCGCAGGCCAGTCTGGCTCCAAGATCCTTAATTTGCGCGGTGAGCCCCCAGGCTTCATGTAAGAGGACGAGCCCTGGGTAGAGCCCTTTTTCCTGAGGCCAAAAC
>JANOJM010000368.1:0-3486 GCA_031418735.1 Nitrospiraceae bacterium
GCGCGAAGCCTCGCGGCTTCGACCTTGGCAGCTCGATATTCATTAGAAGCCCGATCGTGATCGGCCCGGTTCAACGTCGGATCCAGATCGATCAACACGTCGCCCTTCCTGACCAGCTGCCCATTCTGCACATGAATCGCAGTAATTACACCAGCTTCATAGGGTTGAATCACCTTCGAATAGCCGCTCGGAATGATCTTACCCCGAGCCGTCGCGACGATATCGATCCACCCGAATGACGCCCAGAGTATCCCCGATGTGAAAACAGCCAGTATGGTCCAGAGGATCGCACGGCCAATAGGTGAAGGCGGAGCCTGCTGAATTTCCAGCACAGCCGGCAGGAATTCTGTCGAGTGCCCCATCGGCACAGCACCAAGCGGGCGATCGTGCGCGGTCGCCAAGGCCGTCCGCCAGACTGTCAAATGCCGTGAGAGTGCACCAAATGCCATGTGACCTCAGTTGATCGATCGTCTGCCGTCTACAGAGAAGAGCTTATAGCGTACCGAACATTCACCATTCAAAATTTAACATTCCGCATTATTAAGACAATTCACCATTAACCATTTCTCATTCAGCATTCCACATGCCGAATCCATCATTAAAGGTTCACCATTGCGCATTCATAATTACACATTCAACATTACGAACTTAGTTCCCCTCTATTTCAAGTTCTCCCTCCCCTGTCACCTTGCAGCCCATTCCAATTCCGACAATTCCCCATTCATAATTCATCATTCCACATTTTCAATTGGTCTTACCCCTTACCCCACTACCCCTTTATCCCGCTACCCCAATTATCCTATCCCCTTATCCCCTCTATCCCCAATTACCCCCGTACCCCTTCCCCTTTCACTTCCGCATATCCATCTTGATGCGAATGCAGCCGCGCATAGAACCCTTTCAGACGCAGCAACTCCTCGTGCGAGCCGTTCTCGACAATCTCACCCTTTTCCACCACGTAAATCTGATGCGCCGGCCGCACCGTGCTCAGCCGATGGGCGATGATGAAGACCGTCCGCCCCAGACTAATTTGCGCCATGTTTCGCTGAATGATGGCTTCAGATTCATAGTCCAACGCACTCGTGGCTTCATCGAAGATCAGGATGCGCGGGTTTGCGACCAACGCTCTGGCAATCGCGATCCGTTGGCGTTGCCCGCCCGAGAGCGAACAACCGTGCTCCCCCACCAGCGTGTCGTAGCCCTCCGGCAACTCTAGAATGAATTCGTGCGCGCCGGCCAGCCTGGCTGCCCGGATCACCTGTTCCATCGCCAACCCCGGATCCGTCAGGGCGATGTTGTCGCGCACGGAGCAATTGAAGAGAAAGTTTTCTTGGAGCACCACCCCCACCTGCATGCGGAGCCATGCCGGGTCCACCTGCGCGAGGTCCACCCCGTCCACCAGAATACGTCCACCTGCCGGCACATAGAGCCGTTGAATCAACTTGGCAATGGTACTCTTGCCGGACCCGGATCGCCCGACCAGCCCGATGACCTGGCCAGGCATCACCGCGAACGACACCTTGCGCAACACGTCGGAGCCATCCGGACGATAGCGAAATGTCACATCGTCAAACACCACCTGCCCCGCCACTTGCGGCAGTGTTGTGCGATTCGGACTGTAGGCAGGTTCCGGCTGCGTATTCAGGATATCCCCCAACCGCTGCACCGAGATACCGACTTGTTGCAACTCCTGCCATAAATTCACGAGACGCAACATCGGCCCAGTCACTTGTGCCGAGAGCATCGTGAAGGCAATCAACTGCCCGATGGTCAAATCTCCTTCGATCACGCGATAGGCCCCCAGCCACAGGACGATGACAGTCGTAACCTTTTGGATGAGCGTCGCGGTTTGGCCTGCCACCATCATCAAGCTGGTGGCACGGAAACTCGCCCGCACATAGCCGGCCAGTTGTTCTTCCCACTTGCGCAACAGCGGCGGCTCGACGGCCATGGCCTTGACTGTTTGAATGCCGCTGATCGCTTCAACGAGAAATGACTGATTGTCTGCCCCGCGATTGAATTTTTCGTGGAGCCTGGCGCGGATCGTCGGCGTAATTGCGATCGACAACAGGGCATAGAGCGGCAACGAGCCCATCACGACGAGCGTGAGGATGGGACTGTAGAACCACATAACGGTAAGAAACACCACGGTAAAGAGGACATCGAGAACGACCGTCACAGAATGGCTCGTCAAGAACTGGCGGATATGCTCCAGCTCACGTACCCGGGCGACCGTATCCCCTACCCTCCTCGCCTCGAAATAGGCCAAGGGAAGCGCCAGGACATGGCGGAACAACTGCGCGCCCAGGGCGACATCGATCCGGTTCGTCGTATGGGAAAAGAGATAGGCCCGCAACCCACCCAAGATTGTATCGAACAGCGCCAGAGCAATCATGCCGATCGCTAGCACATAGAGCGTGGTAAGCCCCTTGTGGACCAATACCTTGTCGATAATGACTTGCGTGAAGAGAGGTGTTAGTAGTGCAAAGAGCTGCAAGAAAAACGACGCGATCAGCACTTCTCCTAGGAACTTGCGATATTGGACAATGGCAGGGATGAACCAGCTGAAATCGAATTTGAGATCTTGTGGCCGCAAGTTGGCGCGCTTGGTAAACAGCAACAGCTGTCCGCTCCAAGCCGATTCGAACTGCGCGCGTGAAAAAACGAGTGGATGCCCTTCCTCCGGATCCTGAATCAGAGCCTTGTTTCCGTCGATTTTGGCGAGCACCACATACTGCCCGTTCTTTCGCTTGGCCATGGCGGGAAGGGGCGTTCCAGAGAGCTTGGCCCACTCGGTCTTAATCGAGCCGGCCTTGAGCCCAAGATGTTTGGCGGCCCGGAGAAGATCGGTATCGGAGAGTGGTTTTCCAGACTCGGAAAACTGATGGCGCAACTGCGCGCCATCCGCCGGCAGATCATAGAACCGGGCCAGGATCAGGAGACAGTTCAGTCCTGTATCAATCGGGGGAGCCAGCGCATCGGGTGTCTTAACAGCAGTGTCGGCTGGAGGCCGTTCGGGAAAATGTAACATCAGCCTGCCGCATCGGTCGGAGTAAAGAATCCCTGAAGCATATCGGCGAGGAGTATAATGGAAGCCAGCTCACAGAAGCTACCACGGGACTGGCTCCGCCAAAGGCGGTGCCTGTCCCGGTCTTCGTCAGAACGAGTCCCGTTTCCGGCTGGGCGGTGCCTGTCCCGGTTCCAAGGCCGATGCACGAAAAGAATTGTCCAGAGAGTGAATCTGACCGACTGGCGGCTACGCCTTCACATTCGGAGCGGGTGCGCCACGGAGGAGGCCCTCACTACTCAGATCTTCATCGATTTCTGGCCAGTGAATGCCGTATCCAGCGCCTGAGACCTCCCAGCGCTGCAGTTGCTTCGGAGTCGCGTTCATGAGTCGGGGATACCATGCGAGCGGAACCGTGATCGTGCGCCCATCCATCAGATCGACACTGAGTGCATCGTCGGATACGCGAACGTCTTTCA
>JANOJM010000369.1:0-1844 GCA_031418735.1 Nitrospiraceae bacterium
ACCGCTCTTCACCGTAGACATCACCCAGAATGCGATCGTGGTCCAACTCGGGAAGCCTGTTCGCAATATCACGGAGCCGGGGCTCTATGTGAAAGTACCGTTTATTCAAGAGGTCACCTACTTCGATAAGCGCCTGCTGGATTACGACTCAGATGCGCAAGATGTGATCACCCAAGATAAGAAGACTCTCCTTCTCGACAACTACGCTAAATGGCGGATTGTTGACCCGCTAAAAGTTTATCAGAACTTTCAAACTCAGCGGGGGGCGCTGCAACGGCTCAACGACATTATTTATTCTGAACTCCGTGTCGAGCTTGGACGGCATGACCTTCTGGAGATCGTTGCGGATCACCGCGCCGATCTTATGAAAATCGTGACCCAGCGGTCGCATGAGAAAGCGTCCGCCTATGGGATTGAGATTCAGGACGTGAGAATAAAACGCGCCGATCTCCCAGAGCAGAATGAAAAGGCCGTGTTTGCCCGAATGCAAGCTGAGCGGGAACGGCAGGCGAAGCAATACCGTGCAGAAGGCGCTGAGGAAGCGCAGAAAATCCGTTCAGAAGCGGAAAAGGATAAGGAGATTATTCTGGCTCAGGCGTACAAGGAATCGGAAGAGTTGCGAGGCGCAGGGGATGCGAAGGCTTTTAAGGTCTATGCCGATGCCTACCGGCAAGATGTTCATTTTTTCGAATTTACTCGTTCGATGGAAGCCTACAAGAAAACTTTCAAAGACAAGTCCACCCTGGTGATGAGTCCGGACTCAGAATTCTTCCGATTTCTTAAACAGCGCTAGCCGTCAGGATAGTCCCACAATCTCGCCCGTGCCAGGATCAATTCCAATCCGTTCTCCTGCCGGTTTCTTGGGCAGCCCCGGCATGAGTTGAATGCCCGAACAGACCGCTGTCAGAAACCCAGCCCCTGCGAGTATTCTCACCTCTTTGATCGGCAGCGTAAACCCGGATGGACGCCCCTTCAACGCCGGGTCGTGCGACAGCGATAACGGCGTCTTGGCCATGCAGATGGGCAACTGATCAAATCCGAGCTGCTGCGCCGTCTCGATATCTCGTTCGGCTTGTGCATCGAACGACACGGCCGAAGCTCCATACATCTGCGTGGCAATGGTCTCAACTTTCTTCTTAATCGGCCAGGCGGCGTCATATAAATGCATGAACGAAGACGTTTTCGCTGCGGCTCTGACCACCGCCTCCGCCAACTCTTCAGCCCCTTTCCCACCATCGGTCCAATGAGTTGAGACCGCAGCATCCACCGCACCAACCTCCCGGGACTTTTCGCGAACCCATTCCAGCTCAGCCACCGGGTCATTCTTGAACGCATTGACCGCCACCACTACTGGCACCCCATGGGCTTTCACGTTCGCAATATGCTGCTCCAAGTTCGCAAAGCCCTTTACCAATGCCTCCTGGTTAGGCCCGGTAAGCCCTGCCGGAAGCGGCATTCCAACTTTGACCGCTCCTCCGCCACCATGAAGCTTGAGCGCGCGAAGCGTCGCAACCACCACAGCCGCCGCCGGCTTGAATCCTGATCGTCGACACTTGATATTGAAAAATTTCTCCGCCCCGAGATCACTCCCGAATCCAGCTTCTGTAACGACATAGTCCGCACAACGCAAAGCAATGGCATCGGAAAGAATCGAACAATTCCCATGGGCGATATTACCGAACGGACCCGTATGCACGAACGCGGCGGTTCCCTCCAGCGTCTGAACCAAGTTTGGCAACAGCGCTTCTCTCAGCAAGACCGCCATGGATCCGGCACATCCAAACTCTTCTGCCCGCAAGGGCTTACCATCGGTTGTAAATCCAATAACGATCTGCCCAAGCCTC
>JANOJM010000370.1:0-3108 GCA_031418735.1 Nitrospiraceae bacterium
GGATGTGTGATCGCTGTGGCCGCATCAATTAGGCCGCGCTGCACAAACGACTCGACGAGGGTGTGATCGCGAGTCAATTGTTTGAGCTGTCCTTCTCGAAAGAGATAGGCGCGGCTATCCCCCAAGTGGGCGATATGGGCGACCGGCATCGGCGCCGATGTCATTGCCAAAGTGACGAAGGTCGTGCCCATCCCTTTCAAGGAGGGGTTCGCCAGTATGAGATGATGAATTCGCCGGTTGGCGCTTATCACGAGATCTGCTACGAACTCGGCGGCTGCGCTTGGGTGTTCGTGGAACCAGGTTGCCCGTTCCAGCGCCTGCTGTGCGGCTACGGTCACGGCGGTTTGGGCCGCGATATCTCCCGCCGGATGCCCACTCATCCCGTCTGCCACCATCCAGACGCCGCAATCATTCAGGAGGGCCAGCGCATCCTGGTTCGACGTGCGAACACGACCCCTCTCGGTTCGACCAACTCCGGTCCACGGGCGAGACTCTGTCACAGCGCAACCTCGATCGGCTGTGGCTGGCGAGTTGGTGGAAACCCTATAGAAGGCGGGCCGAATCGTGCGATCATCTGATCGTAGAGTAGCGATGCAAGCGGTTCGAGATTTTTGGTGTCGGCCTCGTTGTATTTCAGCAACAGCGCGCGTGCCGCGTCGTCTCCTGCACACCACTGATGCCAAAGGCGAACGGCTTCCCATCCATCGAGTCCCGCCACATCGGTGTCGCGGGCAATCTGGACTTCGCGTTCGATATGCTTCAGCCCGCCCTGCATGCCGAGCCTGCGTGCGGCAAAGCACAGATCGAAGTGAGGTTTCTTGAAATTTAAACGGGGGAACTTCGCCTGCAAATAGGGAATGTCGAACCCGCTGCCGAAGAACGTGATGAAGAGGTCTGTCTGTTCCAGTTCGGCATGCAATCGGTCCTCGGTCAACGTTTCTCCTCGGACCAGGCTCGTCATGTGCCCGTTGCGAAACAATCCAACCACTGTCACATGACCCTCGTGCGCCGACAGCCCTGTCGTTTCAATGTCCAGATAGAGCGTACGAGAGCGAAATGTTTCGAAGAGGCGCCAGTGCTCCCGGCTTTTCAGGCAGGCGCCGAAGAACTGCGCGTCGCCTTCTTCCAGCCGCGATTGGGCGACGGCGAGGTCACGGTCATACCATTCTTTTCTGGCCGAGGAGATGCCGGGGAGGGTTGGAGCCCGGAGAAATGAAGCCCAATCCAGAATGCCTTCTTGCCACAGACGGCGTTCGGAACTTTGGCCGATACCTTTGAGAAGAACGAAAGATGACGAGAGCATATAGTCGTGGGATTGTAGCCTTGATTTCACTGAATAAACAAGCTAAAGTCCGCGTCCTGAGCGGGTTTTCGTCTAACGGCTGCCGGGAGGCGGTGAATGGAAGGCAATGGCTGATCTCTCCAACAAAATTCGCATCACCGTAGGATCCGTTCAGCTCGACGCGGAGCTCAAGTCGACGAAGACGGCACAAGAAGTCTATGCCGCGTTACCGGTTGAAAGTTCGGTCAACACGTGGGGCGAAGAGTTCTATTTTAAATTGGCCGGGGTGAAGGACCATCGAGAGACGGCGACGAGTCAGGTCAAAGTCGGCGATGTCGCCTTCTGGGGGGCCGGGCAAGTCCTGGCTATTTTCTTCGGCCGCACACCGATGAGTATGGGGCAGGATCCGGTCCCGGCCGATCGTGTCAATGTCATCGGCCGCATTATCGGGGATGCGTCAGTGCTGCGGCGCGTGATGGATGCGTCGACCATTCGAATCGAGCGGATATAGCAGGATGGTGAAAAAGCCCGCCAGCGGCGTTCTCGCATCGTTCAGACCCTCAACGTACCCCAGAGGGTACGCCTCGGGCCTTCACTCGCTGCGGCCTTGCTGGACGAGCTTTTTGACCATCCTACGAGAAGGGTTTTCTGTTGTGGTACACGTGCCGACCACCAAAGTTTTTGCGTGCCACCATAGTTTCTCAGCAGCCCTTTAGCCATGAGACTATCGAAAGAACGTGTTCACCACATCGCGGAGTCGCTCGCCACCAGGTTGCAGCAGGAGGGGCAAGTGGCGATCGTCGGGGATCGCAAATCGTTCGTCGAGCAGATCGATCATGCCATTCTTGAGGAACTGTCGGTCGAAGACCGACTCAACGCTGAAGTGCGGCAACTGTTGAACGCCTACGAGCAAGACATTGAGCGTGGACAGGTGGACTATCAGCGGATGTTCACGATGGTGAAGACGAAGCTGGCACGGGAGCGGGGCATTATTCTTTAAATGGTGAAGGGTAAAGTGTGAGGGGTAAGGGGTATGAGATAAATGGGCCTTCTAGTCGGGAACCCCTTACGCCTAACCCCTCACCCCTGACGAGTTTCGTATGTTGAGCGAAGATAAAATCAGCCATTTGTCTCATGTCATTCTTCAGGCGGTCAAGAAAAGCCCGCTGGTGACGGTACAGGCCGATGAGGGGCGTGTTTTGAAAGAAATCAAGCGGGTGCTCGCATCCGAGTTGGCTCAAGAAGAAGACATCGATCGAAAGGTCAAAGCGAAGCTGGCCTCCTACTCGCGCGGGATCGTCGAGGGCAGTGCGGAGTGGGACGTGTTGTATCGGAAAGCGTTCGAGGAAGAGACGCGAAAACATGCGAAGGCGTGAGGCGCCGATGGAACGTGATGGTGCGATGAAATACCTGCCCATGCTCGGAGCGATCCTCTTGCTCATCGGGACCGTCGCCTGTTCCATGCTGAGCAAGCCGAAACCGTGGGTTCCGCTGGCGATCGAGTCCGGAGTGAGGCCGCAAGTGGTGACGCTGACTGAACAGGGGACGCAGGCCTATCAAGAGAAGCAGTTCGACGACGCGAAGAATTATTTTTCCCAAGCAGTGGCCGAGGTTCCTCAGTCGGGAGCTGCGCACTATAACTATGCCTTGGCCTTGCATGCCTTGGGCGACCAGGAGCAAGCGCGCAAACAGTTCATGGAAGCGGCCAACCTGGCCCCGGGGGACAAAGTGATCTGGGATTCGCCCGCACTTCGTCCCTATGGCAACGTGGAGTCGCCGAAAAAGAAACTCATGCCGCCTGGGGCCGGCAGGCAAGGCCTGGGTGG
>JANOJM010000371.1:0-2679 GCA_031418735.1 Nitrospiraceae bacterium
GACAGCCGCTGCGGCTGAGACATTCAACGACTGTATATGCCCTAGCATCGGAATCCTGATGCGGTCGTCGCACTCCCCCAACACACCAGGGCGAAGGCCTTCTCCCTCCCCTCCTAATACCAGCGCAATCGGCCCGGTCATGTCGATGTCTGTATGGAGCTTCGGCGCCTGTGGGTCCACGCCGTAGACCCATAGACCGGCTTCTTTGAGATCCTGAATCAGACGAATCAAATTGCCCACGCGCCCGACTGCGATATGATCGAGCGCTCCCGCCGATACTTTTGCTACCACTGACGTCAAGCCGACTGCGCGGCGCTCCGGGATGAAGACCCCGTGGACACCAGCTGCTTCAGCCGTCCGCAAAACCGCTCCCAAGTTGTGCGGATCTTCGACCCCGTCAAGCAACACGAGAAATGGCTTTTCGCCTCGGGCCTTCGCCCGATCGAGAATCTGCTCCGTCGTGTCGTAAGATTTTGCGGCAATGAGGGCGATCACACCCTGGTGGGTTCCGCCAGGCGCCAAGCGATCGAATGCCGTCGGAGGTTCGATGTGAACAGGGACCCCTTGCGCCTTCGCCAGTTGAACAAGATCGTGGAATTGCCGATCGGTGCGGAGGACAAGAAGCCGCTGCAAGGGCCGCGTGCCAGCCCTCAAGGCTTCACGCACAGCGTGCAGCCCATAAATCAGTTCCGGCGGACTAGCGATACCACCGGCTGGTGCCGTCTGGCTTGTCCTCGATGGTAATGCGGTCGGATTCCTCGAGGGACTGACGAATCTCGTCGGCCTTCTTGAAGTCTTTCTGTTTTCTGGCTTCATTGCGTTCTTCTACCTTCAATTGAACTTCGGCATCCGCTAACTGTTGGGCCATAAAGTGCAGTGGCGTGCCACCCTGTGTAATCTGACTAGTCCCCCCAACGCTGGACCTCGGGATATCTGGAGGCATGGCAGTCGACAAACCCGATCCGGGGGGCATCTGGCTAGATTGCCACTGCTCCAGCTGAAACAACCCCAGCACATTGCCAAGCGACCGGAACTCCTCTCTGGCGATCTCCCTTGCCTCAGCCGAAAGACCCCGGGTCAACAATTTATTGACGTCGATTTTCAATCGCTGCAGTTCTGCAATGGCGACCGGCGTGTTGAAGTCATCGTCCATCGCCGCTCGGAACGCGACCTTGCATCGCTCGATCGCCTCCATAAGCCCCTTGTCAGCTGTGGTCCCTTCTCCAGACTCTTTCAATCGCCTGAACAGACCATAGAACCCATCAGCTGCGTTCCAGGCCTCCGGCAAGCTTTGATCGGAAAAATCCAACGGACTTCGATAATGAGTCCCGAGGAGAAAATACCGCAAAACTTCTCCGGTTATTTCCTCTCCCCATTGAGACTTTTCAAAGATCTCTCGAATCGTGAAGAAGTTCCCCAAGGACTTGGACATCTTCTCCTGGTTGATCTGCACGAAACCGTTGTGGACCCAGTAACGCGCGAATTCTTTGCCGGTGGCGCCGCAGGACTGGGCGATTTCGTTTTCGTGATGGGGAAAAATGAGATCCATTCCCCCGCCATGGATGTCGAAAGTCTCACCCAAATGGCGCATCGACATGGCGGAACATTCGATGTGCCAGCCGGGACGCCCTGGACCCCAGGGGCTCTCCCATGATGGCTCGCCAGGCTTGCTGCTCTTCCACAGCGCGAAATCCATCGGGTGGCGTTTTCGTGCATCCACTTCCACCCGCGCGCCTGCCTGTAGATCCTCAAGCTTGCGTTTCGAGAGGCGGCCATAGGCCTGATATTTCTCAACCTGAAAATAGACATCGCCGTCCACTGGATAGGCAAGGCCCTTCTGAATCAGCGTACTGACCAGCTCAATAATCTCGGCCATATGCTCGGTCGCTTTGGGCTCTTCCGTCGCCCGTTTGATTCCGAGCTTCCCCATATCCTGATAGTAGGCCTCGATGAACTCGGCGGTGATGGCGTCGCACGATACGCCTCGTTCATTTGCCCGCTTGATGATCTTGTCATCGACGTCGGTGAAGTTCTTGACGAATATAACCTGGTAGCCGCTGAATTCGAGATATCGTCTGATCACATCGAACACGAGCGCGCTACGCGCATGGCCGATATGGCAATAGTCGTAGACCGTCACACCGCAGACATACATCCGAACAGTCTTCGGCTTGAGCGACTGGAACGGCTCCTTTTTCCCTGTGAGGGTGTTGTAGATCGAGAGCATGGGCTGGTTATAACCCCGGAGTGATGCGGCGCTTCGGCCAATGGGACCAGAGAAAATAACCCACGGCGAGCGCCAGGCAGAGGCCGATCACGATGTCGAACTGATGGAAATAGTCTCTCAGATGCTCCCACTGCTCTCCCATTTTCACACCGATATAGGCCAGTAAATAGCACCAGGGCAATGCGCCGAGAAATGTGTAGAGCATGAATCGATAAATATTCACTCTGGCGATACCAGCCGGCAACGAGATGAAGGTCCGGACGACTGGAAGCATTCGGCTGAAAAATACGGCGGCATCGCCATATTTTGCAAACCATCGATCTGCCATTTCAATGTCTTTTTTCGACACCAACACGTAGGGTCCATACCGCTCGACGAAGGGCCGACCGCCCCACACACCGGCATAGTAGGCGACAACCGACCCGGCAACGTTCCCAATAGCCCCGGCCAAC
>JANOJM010000372.1:0-4239 GCA_031418735.1 Nitrospiraceae bacterium
GAGTGCCAGCGAAAAGTCGGGGAAATTGTTCGAGGGCTCGACGATGTGTTTGATGTCGATCCGGAACATCTCGCGGTCTTTGAACCGGTTCAACGCGTCTTTTCTCGCTTCGCATGTTTTGGCGCGCGCGACCACACGATCGAGCTCCTTCCGGAGGGCTGCCTGCGGTCTGATCAGGGGTGCATCCTGGTAATCCGTGAGCAGCGGAAGGAGGTTATCGTGCTGGCGCCGGAGGAAGTCCTCCCACAAGAAGTCGCTGGCGCCGAGCAGCCGTGCGAGCAGCGGAAACGTCTTTTTATCGCTGACGAAGTCGAGTGCCTGGCTCTTACCATCCTTACCCTGGTCTTTCACGATGAGATCCAGGAACTGGTCGAACGCAGCCAGAGCCTTGGCCGGGTCGGAAGCCCAGGTCAAGGCATGCGTGAATTGTTTGATGAGCACGGCAGTCAGCCGAAGTTGCTGCTGATCGGCTGGGTCAAGCAGCTTCTGCCCATCGCGATTTCTGACAAAGAAACGATCGTGCAGCTTGGCGCCGTCGCATTCGATCTGGGCCTTGGTAATGTAGACGTTGCGCATGGTCAGGGCATTCGCAAGCGCATAGAGGAAGGCTGGAGTATCGTCCGATCGGATGTCCATGATCGTGTCCGTCGGTGATTGGCTATTGTCGAAGGTAATCTGCACCGTATCGAGCAGGCCGGTGAAGGCGCTCCGTTGCTTGTCCAATCGTTCGACGAGCCGGCGGTTGACATATTGGCGTGCATCTTCGAACCGGCCGGCATCCAGGAGTTGAATGATCTCGATGACGGTCTGTCGGAGGGCATTGTGTTGCGGCGCGGGGAAACCTGTGCGGTCTATGGGATGCACCAGAAACACATCGACGATTTTCTTGCGGCTGAGACCGGGCCTGCCTTTAGGCCGGTCAGCCCTTGAGAGGGCTTCCCTGCGAGGCGATGGAGAGGGCGTGGCCCCCATAAAGGTATAGATTCGTCCCTCTTCGATATTGAGTCCGAAGGCCGAGAGCACACCGCAGATGGCGGCGAATTCCGAGAAGTAATCGTAGGCGACAATACTGATTTCCCATCGGCCTGCTCGTTTGTCGAGCACCGATAGTTCGCAGGGGTGGTCCGGCGCGAGACGGCTGGCAAGCTGAATATGGTGTGCGATGGTGTCCGGTTGGAATCGTTCGAAGTACTCGGGGTCCATCCGTGAGACGAAGTCTCGGCGTACCTCATCCGCGACGTCTGGACAGAGGGAGGCCAGGGTTTTGATGATCGATTCGCGTGGTCCAGGCCCAACCGTCATAGCTCGGAGTATAGCCGAAGTGGGATTCATTGTGCGAGCGCCAAGGGATGAGTATAATGCCCGCCTATGACTACGCGCCCCAAGAAGCCGCGGCCACGTTATTGTGCCAGCCCTACGCTCGAATGGGCTGCTCGTCCGGATCCGACCCCGATCCTCTTAGCGTCCGGGCTGGAACCGGCTCAGGTTGAAGCAATTCTTACACCCTACGGACTCCAGCGTATTAAGGATGCCGATGCGAATCTACAGTCGATGGCAGGCGATCCATACCAGCGGCGTCAGTTGGCAGGCATTCTACCCTCGTTGCTTGAGGCCATTGGGAAGACCGCCGATCCGGATCTGGCCTTAAACCAATGGGAACGGTGGCTCGCGAGTGGAGTCAGCCGGTCGGCTGTGTTGGAATACCTGCGTGGCGCCCCCCGCATGGTGGGCCTGGTTTGCGCGATATTCGGAAACAGTAACTCGCTCGCCTCCACACTCGTCCGCGATCCGCTGCTGCTGTACTGGCTGGCCCAACAAAATGTACTGTCCACCGCGCCGACCAAGGGTGGGATGGAGCGTGCGGTCCGGCAAAATCTTGAGACGGTCGATGCCACGGAACTCAAATTGGACGCGCTCAGACGATTCCGCCGTCGAGAGATGCTGCGCATCGGCGTACGCGATCTTCTCCGGTTAGCCGACGTGGTGGAAACGACGGCTTCTCTCTCAGACCTGGCCTCGGTCCTCATCGATGCCGCCTATCGCATCGTGGATGCCGGGTTACGATCTCAGTACGGCATTCCCATGCATCGGAATCGTCAGGGGCGGTGGGTGGAGACAGGTTTCACGGTTATCGGGATGGGGAAGCTGGGGGGACATGAGCTCAATTACAGCTCCGATGTAGACGTGCTCTATATCTGTGAGTCCCATGAAGGAGAAACCAAGCCGGTTGCGTCAAGAGGTGTGAAGGCAAAGGACTCTGCGCAGCGAGGGCTGTCCAACGAAGAATACTTTGAAATTCTCGCGCGGGAGCTGACGAAGGCGCTGACCGAACAGACCCATGAGGGGTATCTCTATCGCGTAGATCTCCGTTTGCGGGCAGAAGGCTCGGTGGGGCAGCTCACTCGCTCGCTCGATGAGTACGATAAATACTATCGGACGAGGGGGCAAGTGTGGGAGCGGTTGGCCTTGCTGAAGGCTTGGCCCATCGCCGGGTCGCTGGAGGTTGGAAGATCGTTCGTCAAGCAGGTGCGGCCCTTTGTGTTGGGGGCCCCAGCGGTACGTTTTGATGTCGAACAGGGGCTCGCGATCGTAGAGGAAGTCCGGTCGGTCAAGGAACGAATCGACGCGAAGATGGCGGAACGAGGGCAGGAGCAGCGCAACGTGAAGCTGGGTGGCGGAGGCATCCGCGAGATCGAGTTTTTCGTCCAAACGATCCAAGCGCTTGCCGGTCGTCGATTGACAGGAATTTTGGATCGAGGGACCATCGGATCGTTAGCGCGACTTCACCGTGCGGGCATCCTTTCAGCGAAGCAGCAGGGCGGCCTTACTCGCGCCTATCAGTTTCTTCGAGACGTCGAGCATAAACTGCAGATGGTGCACGATATGCAAACACACGCGCTGCCGGATCGACAGGATAAACTCGAACGGTGCGCGATTCGCATGGGCTACACGGGGGCGAGTCGATCTGCCGCCCTCAAGCAGTTTCAATCCGACCATGCGGCTCATAGGACTGTCGTGCACGATATCTTTCAGTCGTTCTTCGACACACCGAAAACCTCCAAATTATTCAAGGCTGTTTTGCGAGCCATCAACAAGCGTGACAGGCCGATCAGAAGGCTGAAGGCTGAAGGCTGAAGGCTGGAATACTTCAGCCTTCACACAGACTCGCCCGTTCCCATTTTCCCATCACCGAGAGAACCGCCATTATTGTTCGTGTGCTGCTGCGTGAATTCACGTAGTTCTTGACTCCTATGCGCGCGGGAATAAGATCATTTTGAATGACCCTGCCGTTAACTTCGCAGGGATGCTGTTGACCGCTCCGAAGGGAGGTCGCCGTGAATGCCACCATCGAGTCGCCTGGCCCGTCAATCCTCACCGACGAAAAGATCATCGCGGCATTAAAAAAGAGCGGGCCGTTGACGATTGAAGAGATGTCTCGCATACCTGGAATGAGTTGGGTGCGAGTCTTCTCAGCGGTTGACCGGCTCAGTCGCTCAGGTGTGGTGTCTCTGCGCAGGATTGGTCTAGGGTACCAGGTGGTCTACAACCAGGCTGCCCTGCCGCCGTCAGGATCACTCCCGCAACCGTCAGCGATAGTTGCCGAAACGCCGCTGCCACAAGCCTGATGGTGGACTATTCGGTTTACCGTAGATCGCGATCACTGGCCAGAGAAAGATATGCTTCTCCCCACTGATGCGGGCTTTCGAGACTCCAAGCTTCCTCTATACTGATCGGCTTGAACCGTAATCCATGAATCCCTCCATAGACTAGGTGAGTCAGGCCCGCGCCGGAGTCTTCAACCAGCTGGCCATATGCCGGGCAAGCAAGTCCCTGTTCATCATCGCTCCAGCCTGTGATCCAATACCATTCTCCGGCAGGGTTTCGGTCGTAGAGCTTGACTTGTTGAACAGGTCGAGCAGGGCCGACCTCCTTGAATCGCGCGAAGACACTCATCTCGCAATTTTCGTTTGATTCGACTTCGACAATCACGGGACGTTCCCTCGGCTCATGTAAACTCACGATCATTGTAGCGCAGTGAGGAGCCAAGAAACACGAAGGGCCCGGCGGATGATCCACCAGGCCCTTCACTGTGTACTCCAAGCTATCGGCTAGACGCCAGTAGCTCTTTGTCTTCTCTTAGTACATGCCTTCCATGCCGTGGTTGTGTCCACCGCCGCCGCCACCGGCCTGTTCTTTCTTCTCTTCCGGCAGTTCGGTGATCATCACCTCGGTCGTGAG
>JANOJM010000373.1:0-4804 GCA_031418735.1 Nitrospiraceae bacterium
ATCATCGTTCTGAAATCCCGATGTATCGACCTGCGTATTTAGAATGACCAACGTTTGGCCATTGACTGACTGCACCGGACCCTGGAGATCCACATCAACATCAGGGGTTGAAGACCGCACATCGACGCGCGTGGCAATGACAGTGCCGGAATTGGCCCCGCTTACTCGCCCCCGTACCCGCACATGAGCATTCTGGTTTAGGAGCCCTCTGACCTCTGTTTGACTATTCATCGTGACCGTCACATTGGGCAACCCTTCAATCGTAAATGAATTCCCAGTGATTGCAGCGACGTTGCCTTCCAGCCGCGCACTTTCATGGAATTTGACGTGCTTGGCAATAAGCGTTGTGCCATCGAATCGCCCCTCGGCCGAGAGTTTGGCGCCGACGACGATTTCGCCAACCAATCCGCCTCGAAACTCTGTGTTCGCGGTCGTCCGCACAGGTGTGGTCCCAATGGTGAACTCAATGATGTTGCCGGAAGGTGTACCGGCTTGCATTACGAAGCCCTCGACTTCGAACTCATCCACATTGTTGCCGACACCTTGATTCTCAGGCTCGACTTTCGTGGCATTGAGGGTTGCCCCGGCCAAAGTCGTTCCCTTCACCTCAACAAAAATGCCATTCCAATTATTGTTGGTGGGAACAGGCATGTCGCCAATGATCGTATCGGGGATCGTGCCATCAATGTCATAGATGACAGTGAGCCCTCCAATTTGGAAACTTGTCGTGGCGTGATTGTGATTCTTCACGACCCCCTTGATTTCGCAGCCGTCAGCCCCACAACCAATTCCGGCTTTTCTCTCAACAAATGACGCGACAACGATACCGTCAGCTTTTACGAATCCGCTCACCTCAACGATATTACCGGCAACCAGATTGGTAAGGTTGACCCCGGAATCGAACCTGGTCGTGTCGTCTACCAGCACAGTCTGACCCAACACAGAAAACTGGCTATTGGGAACGTCCACGTTTGTAATTGGCCCTTCCAGTGTGTCTTCCTGGACAATGGTTGTTGCCCTGTGTGACGAGCCACTGAAATCCCCTGACACTTTCACCGTCATCCCTTCTTCGAGACCGCACCTGGTGGCCTGACTAATAGTGCACCGCTCCGTTATTCCGTCATGCCGCACTTCCACATCGTTCGTCTCGAACTTCTTCCCATTGACAAACACGCTACCGAAACCAGTGACTGTTCCGGAGGCTGCCGCAGATCCGCTGGTAGCTCCGCCAGTCCCTGTCGCAGCCCCACCGCCGCCACCACTGCCGCAGCCGCTTAAAAGCCCGATCAGCCCCACCGCACCGAAAAGATTGAACAGAGTCGATGACTGTTTCATTGAATGCTCCCTGGTTAATATGATGGTGTTGATTGTAGTTTTGAATAATCGTTCTTCGGCGTCTCGGCTGGCCGTGGCCCTTCGGCCAAAACATCCGCAGTCCAAGTCACATGAGCCGGACACCATTGCCACACTCCGAGTGTGATGATTCTGGTGAGGCCGGCTGGGATACAGGCCGTCTTATTGACCGACACATCACGATTGATGACGTTGGTCGAAACCCCGCACCGACTCAGATAGGGCTCACTGGACACCTTATGCAGATCAAAATGGGGCACGAAAAACGCCACCACCGGAACCGGCAGGACCGCGAGGGAGGAATCGTCCACCCACTCGCTCCCGGAGCAATGACCGCCCAGCCCCGCCGTCCGCTTCACATCGTCGCGAACCAGCGTGGAGGTGCAGCCGGATAACAAGAGAGCGATCGATAGAATCAGTGCGCTTGTTTTTGCGTGGATCTGTTTCATGAAACCCTCCTTCTTGCCCCGTCTGAATGGTTAGACGGGAGACAAGAAGAAAGGTAAACGGCAGAGTCTTATCGCACGTCCTGGAAGAATGATCGAGGCAAGGTCGGCAGGCGAAACTCAACGTGGAGAATAATGAGAAGGACTCGCAGGAAACTGCGCCAGACTCCCATTTTCAAGAACTTACGCGCGTCGGTCACAACGGCCTGAGAGAGCAAAAGCGGCCTGGTCACGGCTATGAGACGCTCGCAGAAGGCCACATCTTCGAGGATGGGTATATGGGGAAACCCACCGAGCTGCTCGAACAATGGGCGGCGAACGAAGAGGGCTTGGTCGCCGTAAATGATCCGGCTCCGGATACAGCGAACGTTATCCAGGAACGAGATCAACTTCAGCCGCCAATCGTCGCCGGAGAACCGGTGCATAAAACCGCCTGCTTGGATCGTGCGATCGGCCTCCATCCCGTTCAGCCGGTGAATAGCCCCGGATGGCAAGACCGTGTCGGCATGGAGAAAGAGGAGCCAGTCGCCCTGGGCCTGCTTGGCGCCCATATTCATCTGAGAAGCACGGCCCTTCGGAGCGGTCAAAAACAGACGTGAGGGGTGAGGCGTAAGGGGCGATGGGTGTTCTGTGAAGTTGAATTCAGCCAGCACATCGAGCGTGCGATCGGTGCTGCCTCCGTCGACGACGATCACTTCGTACTCGCCTTGTTGCGTGAACAGCGTGCGCAATGTATTCGGCAGCGCCTTTTCCTCGTTGTAGGCAGGCATGATGACGGAGATCACACTGGCACCTCAGTCAGCCACGGAGGCAAAAACTTCCGGACATCCTGCGCCCAGGCCGTGGGATCTTCGGCGATCGACTCGAACAGATCGCTCAAAGTCAGCACAATCTGGTCCGTCAGCGCGAGGTAGCCCTGCCCCCGTCGGCGTAACGTCTCGGCATCGATCCGGCCCTCGGCCATGGCCCGTTCGAGCATGCGCCGGCCGAATCCGTGATGAGCCTCCTCTTGCTGGAGTAAGATTCGCCGCAGCCGGCCGAACGGCGCAGCGCGCTTGGCTAATCCTTCTTCGATGCGGGTCAGGATCGCTTCGCCCAGCCCTTCAAGAATGACCTGCTCAGCCAGAAATGTTTCGAGCAAATCCTTCCTGGCCAACGCATCGTCGAGTAGCTTTCGATACTCCTCCAACGCAGGCAGAAACGGCGCATCGCCGAGATGTTTCGGCGCGAGCCAGGCAATAGCGCCTTGAAACACCAAGGCATGCGCAGCCTCCTGGCGGGCCTGGCTGAGAAGAAAGCGCCGCGATCCGGAATCCGGCGCCAACACAGCCTGGGCTTTAGCACATTCGTTCGCCAAGCGCTCGCCCTGCTCAAGAAACGTCAGCAGTCGCGCGATCGGCGCCTTTTCGTCAGGGTGCACCAGCACGTGTCATCTCCTCCTTGGGCGGTATACCGTTCAAACTCCAGTCATAGTCGAGATACTCGATGCCATAGCCCGGCTGTGCCAGTTCCCGTGCCAACTCCGGATCATCGACATATCGAGCAATATAGGCCAACACCGATCCAGCAGCTTCGGCGAAATCCTTTTCAAACCAGTGAAAGATCATCGACAACGATGCCAGCTTCTTTGTTCGATCGAACCGGTTGCGCGTGGGATCGTTGATGAACGATCTGGTGACACGATCGAGCTGATGATCGAGCTGATCCGGTTGATAGGCCCAGGGCTGAAGCTTCGGACAGGATGCAGACGCGCAGACAATGGCAAAGTGTATCAACGGCTCATGAAACTGTTCGATCAACACCTGCCTTTCAAGATCGTAGAGATTGATGATGGCGCCGCCAACTTGATAATCCCGGCCGATGAAATAGCGGTAGCGCCCCCAGAGCGTCATCGGTGAATAGTGGTCAAGAATGCCTTTGACGGCAAAAGCGTTGTAGGCATTGATCCAAAACGCCAGTTGGTGCCGCCTCGTCGGTAATTTCGTGGGGTCAATACGATTCAGCTCCCCCACGTAGCCATCAAGCAAACCGCCGGCCTGTATGGCAGGGTAGTCAACCTGTCCATCGTGGACCTGGACCTGAACGATTCGATTCCAGGTCTGGTGAGACACCAGCTCAGGCGCAATGGGATTGGCTGGCTGAAAGGTTCGTGGGGTCATTGAACAACCGGCCAGAAAGAGAACAAGGAGAACCGTGCCGATCCAGCGACTCATGAGAGGGTTCCTTGCGAGGTGAACGATCGCGCCGACCGCAGCGCGGTGATCGGGTGGCGCAGCATTGTTCCGACAACACGGCCGTCGAGACGATTGCAGGACGAGTTATCGGAACAGACTTTAATAGCGCCTCGGTCGAAGCGTCCCAGGATGTCGCTCAGCGACGATTCGAGTAGATTTCCCACGGAAGGGAACGCCAGACAGGGAGACACGTTCCCCGATGCATCGATGGCAATGCTGTACTGCCCTGCATCGCAGGGTTCCAGCTTCTGTCCACGCAACCAACTCACATTGTCCTCGACGAACTTTCGAAGGTAGCCGGAAGGAATCAGCTCTTCGTCGAGTAGCCCACTGAACAGAGCAGCGGCGCTCGTTCGATCGTACATGAGCAGCTCATCAGGCCTGCCATAGGTTCCGACGTTCCAATGATAGGCGCCTACCACCGGTAAGAATCCCTGCTCGCGCGCAAATCGCACGACCGCCGGCGCCTCGGCTCGATTGACTTCGCTCACAATGCACGTGAGAAATCTGGGGTGAGGAAAATCTTTCAAGAGAGCGATGCCCTCTAAGACCAGCGGCAGCTGATCGGCGCCACGTATCTGCCGATACCTCTCTCGATCCAATGTGTCCAGGCTCACCGAGATGGCCAGCGGCAGTCGGCTCAATCGTTCAACCAGCTGTGGTGTGATCTTCGTGCCGTTCGTAATCAGCGTGAGATGAAGGCCGATCGCCGAGAGGTCTTCGAGAATCTCCGGTAGATCGCGTCGTAGCAGCGGCTCGCCCCCCTGCACC
>JANOJM010000374.1:0-2579 GCA_031418735.1 Nitrospiraceae bacterium
ATCGGTCAAGCGTTCCACCGATCGTCGATCCTAGGGCCACGGTGCGCGACACAATGTCGGCGCGCGGCTGAAAGACTCGAAGAGAAGAACCGGACAGATCATGAGCTACATACACCGGACAAGTTAACTTGCTATCTACAGGGGGCTATCCGACCCGACTCGTAAAGCGTGCGGCGAGTCGTTGAACGATCGGGCCAGGGCGTCCATCTCCGATGATTTTTCCATCTACACGGATGACGGCTAAGACCTCGACCGTGGTCCCTGTGAGAAACACTTCATCAGCCTCATAGAGATCCGCCTGAGAGACAAAGCGTTCCTGGACCGGCAAGCCCTCGCTCCGAGCTAAATCCAACACCACAGTCCGCGTGATCCCGGATAGAATGCGCGGCCCTTGGGGGGCTGTCACCACTGTTCCCCCCTGGACCACCATCACGTTGCTGACCGCCCCTTCAGTGACTAATCCCTTGTCGACTAAAATGGCCTCGAAGACCTGGGCTCGCTTCACTTGTTGCCGTGCCAGTACGTTGGCCAACAGATTCACGCTCTTGATGTCGCAGCGCCCCCACCGGATATCCTCGGTCGTTACAGCTTCCACACCGGCCGCTTGTACCGACCGGTCGAGCGGGTGGAACTCACGAACCGTCATGACGACCGTCGGCGTCGCGTCATCCGAGTAGGCGTGATCACGGGGAGCGGCTCCCCTGGTGATCTGAATATAGATTTTCGCTTCAGGATAAGCAGCCCGCCTGATTCCTTCCAGAATATGGCGAGTCCATTCATCGTGGGAATAGGGCTGCTTCAGCTCAAGCGCTGTGGCGCTACGATCCAGCCGAGTCAGATGGGCTTCGAGTTCGAATGGGCGCCCGTTGTATGTCCGGATCACTTCGTAGACGCCGTCGCCAAACTGAAAGCCTCGATCTTCGATCGAGACTTTCGCCTCAGCCATCGGCACGAACGTTCCATTGATGAAGGCCACATTCGGCACGATTATGCACGGCTCCGAGGCGATGAATCAGCGGCCGTCACGTCAAAAACTCGCCGGTCTTCGGCGGTGAATTTCCACCCCATGCGTTTTTCAAATAGTACCCGGTGGGTTCCCGGTCTGACCACTTTAAACTCGAACGTCCGCTGCCCATTATCCACCGCATTATTTCCGGCGATGCGAAGATAGTCGTCGGCCAGCAACTGCAGCCCGGCGGGGTCATAGGTCGGAACCCACAACTCACCTCTGGTCCGATCTTCCCAGAGATGAATCTGTATGGGATGCTCAAGGGTCGCCTCAATGACCTTGACCCCGTCCGAATGGCCGGAGCCACCGTGATCGTGACTCGATGTCGTATTCATGGTCTATTATACGTAGCGCCCCAGCAGATTCAATGGTCCGATCATGTTATGGTTTCCGCCGAGGCCCGACAAAAATTTCCGCGCCTTCCACCTGAACATGATAACTCCCAACGCAATATCCACCCCCATCCGTCCCTTGCCCGTTGCGCACGTCGAATGCCAGATCGTGCCACGGACAGGCCACGACAAAGCCCTTCACCCGCCCCTCGCATAAAGGACCGCCTTCATGTGGACATAGATTGTGGATCGCGAAATAGGCTCCATCGATGTTGAAGAGCGCGATCTCTCGATTGTTCACCATGATGGCTTTCGATTTCCCGGGCGGTAACTCAGCAGCCGGACCGACGGATTGATACCCCTCTAGCATGATGTACTCGCTCCTCCCTTCATGCTGCTCATGAACCCAATAGGCCCTACATCCGAAGCGTGTATTTCAACTCCAACCCTACGGTAACCCCTTCCCGCTTGATGAAGCCCGCTTCCGTTTGAATCGCGTAGCGGACCGCTTCGGGAGAAGAACTGTACTTAGGGCAATCATCTTCCTGGCAGGGAGCGACATTTTCCTTCAACCCGACGATATGATGACTTTCATCGACCCACATCATGTCCACTGGGAACCGGTATGCCTTTGTCCAGAGGTGGTTCTGGCCGGTCGTTTCGAAGATATATAGCAATCCGCCATTCGACGGCAAGGTCTCTCGAAAGGCAAGACCGACGAGCAGTTTCTCCGGTGTATCGGCCACCTCTGTTTCAATCTCACGGCCGTTCGGAAAAGAGACGACGATGATCGTCTCCTCTTTTCGCTCGATGAGAAAGTACGAAGCGCTCATCAGAAAAATCGCCATGAGGGCGAGCGTGATGATACGCTTCTTTTTCTGTCCTCGATCGCTTGCCGGTAAGGAAGCCATACCCATTCCTTATCACAACTCACCACGCTGATCTGGGCCCAAAGGCCCAGTAATACAGGGAATCTGGGCCTTCTGGACAGGTGCCGTTCTGTTGACTTGGAAAAGAGCGGCGGACTAGAATGGCGGTCACATCGCGGCACGCATCATGGTCGCGACGGGGTGAACTTGTCAACCGTGTGTGTCTCTATTGTAGTGAGAAGGAGGCGAGGGTCATGGCGTTGCTGATTACCGATGAATGTATCTCCTGTGGAGCCTGCCTGCCGGAATGTCCGAACGAGGCGATTTTTGAAACTCGCAGCGACGCGGAAACGAAGGGCAATCATGTGG
>JANOJM010000375.1:0-9277 GCA_031418735.1 Nitrospiraceae bacterium
GTCATGGAGTCCAAGCCGTGGGAATACCCGAAGACGCGTTGAAACACGACCTCAGAGCCCACCGCCGCCAACATGGCAAACCAGCCAATCTTGAGCGGCTTCGAATCGTACCAGAGCGACATGTCGTACCCTCTGTCGCTCCCCCCGAACGTTGTACTCGCCATACCCTGACCTCCTTGTTTAAGTATTGAGACCCGGTGAAACTGAATGCAACCCACCGCTTATTTCGGAGAGAAACTCTCCGGCGAAACATTGCCGCCGTTTATCAGCGTGGCGGGGAGATTAGCGGATACAGTTTCTCGATGTCAAGCAGAATATCTAGAGGAGAAACTTGTTTCCGTGTGCAAAATACGTGCAAAGATTTATGCACTTAGCTCCAGTTATCCTGCCTATGTTTAGCCGATATCTATGGCCAACCTGGAGAAGGGGGCTGGCTCAACCGAGACGGCTTGCGCCACAAGTCTGTAGAACAGCTTCCAGCGGTATCTTGACGTTCGATGGTTGAACCGAGACGTGAACTCGTCGAGATAGAAGTCCAGTTGCTCGCGGGAGAGCGCACCCTGATGGGTGCCTGATAGCCAGCGTGTGAACAAGGAGGCCACCCGATGCACACGGGGCAGCAGAATCGGCGCTGTCTTGTTGTCGGCGTTAATCACACGTGGCCGGTGCTTGAAGCCCTCTTGCGACAACCCGTCATAGGCCTCCCATCCGTCCGTGATGACCACGGAACCTGGCTTAACTGCTTGCTTTACAAAGGCCACAAGCGGATTTGCGGAGGCGGTAGGAATTCGGCGCAGATGGACGCGTCCTATCCCCTTCCCATCGATCTGCGCAGCTATCGCCACCAGAATCTTATTCCCCAGGTGTCGACGGCTTCCTCCCGCTTCGCCGCCCCCTATATATGTTTTGTTTACTTCCACCTGGCCCCCTAGCTGGTCCCTACCAGGCCGCACCATCGCGCGCCGCAGCTTTTGCAGCCACAGCCACGCTGTCCTGTAACTGCCAAGGCCCAGTAGGCGCTGTAGCCCTAAGGCGCTGAGTTTATGCTGCTGATCGGTCATCCACCATATGGCTCGAAACAAGTCCTGCAAGGGGAGGCGGGTTCGATGAAAGATTGTCCCCGCCGTGACCGAGGCTTGGTATCCACACCCGCGGCACATCATGAGACATCGTGTGGTTGTCCAACTTCCGCTAGTTTTGCACTGGGGACAACAGAATCCGGTCGGCCACCGCAACCGAGCCAGGTAGGCTCGGCAGGCGCCTTCTGTAGCGAAGCGTTGTTCGAACTCGGCGAAGGTCCGCATTGTAAAGTCCTCCACGGTGTGACTCCACTATGCTCAGTGGCCAATGGAGTTTAGCGTATTGTGGAAAGCAATATACAAGAAGGGATTGGATGTCAAGGTGTCAGAGGAGACTACCATATTGATTAATATGTGTCAGCTGAATAGTGCACTCGCGGTCCGCGCCGCGCCGCTTCTTCCATATGATGAAGGATGAGGCTCAGTGCACATGATCGTCTGGCGGCGGACGGAGTTCTTTTTCCCGGTTGAGTTGTTCGACTTGCCGCATCAGTTCGCTGATGTCTGTCCACCCCGCCCCATCCACCGCAGGGATCCAGCGTGCCCGCAAATAGCCATAACGGTCAATTAAGAACTCCATATGTTTTGGCATGGCCCCCTCGCCGGCCAGATCGGGATTGCTAAGGGTTCTACGGAACAGGGTGTAGCTGCGCGAGATTTCTGATGCCCCCTGCGTCGCAACCGGGAAAGTTAGGCCTGCCGTTATTCCTGCGAGATCTTGCTGGTTGAGATCATTCGCCGGCACCGCCAGCACCGCGACATTACCGTCACGCATGGTGGCGTAGGCCTGCCGCAACTGATCGAGTCTTGCCCGCGATTCAGGCCATGAAAACAGAACCAGCAGGACTGCTTTCTGCCGACGGAAGTCCTTCAAGGTACCGCTCGTACCGTCATACGCGGAATAGGAGAAATTCTGTGGGGCCATATAGGGCTGATTGGGGGCGACGAAGGGATTGATGAGGCGCGCTTGATATCCACGGGAAGTGGCGTGGAGAAAGTTTACGACATCCCAGCGATCCTCTTCCGAGAGTTTGTCGGCAAACGCCGGCATACCGGTACCAGGAATGCCGTGGGTCAGCCAGTGAAAAAAATCACCGGCGGTATGCTTGGCTGTGTGCGGTTCCGTGAGCAGATCTACCGGTGGTATAGGGAAGGTCTTGGCTAGAACGCCATTTCCCTTGGCTTGAGGTCCGTGGCAGAGCACGCAATTCGCAGCAAATATAGTCACACCGTTGGCAACGGAAATGGCATCGAACGGGACGGGCGTTTTGCGGTAGGTTTCCGGAAAGGCTTGAGTGGCCAGGGGAGGCAGCGCTGCAACCAGTGCACAGATCGCCAGTCCGGCTGGGATGGCAATGCGCCACTTCGTCTCCCAGCGCTTGGACCAACCGAGGACAATCGCTCCAACTGCCAGGATAAGTAACGCGACTCCTATCCCCGCGCCAATCATCATGCCCAACCCGCCCCAGGTGGCGTCGATGGAGAAGCGGAACGGATAGGGCCAGTTTTCAATGACATCATGTTTCGCCGGTACGGCGTTGGCCAGCACTGTGGCCACCAACACCAGCACCAACGCAATCACGAATTCGACGGTGACCCACTTTTGAAGTCCTCGTCTGCCGGCAGCAGCCACATCCGCGCTCTGGTCGAGTGACGGAATCAAGATACGGCGCGCGCGCGCCGCGATCACGAGAATCACCACGAGCAGCATAACTTTTGTATTGAGAAGCCAGCCCCAGCTCGTCGCGACCAGTGCGGCGTAGCTCGTATCCACCATATTATCGGTAACGATGATACCGGTGGCAACGACAGCGACCATCACAGGTAGCGCCATGGCAGAGAAACGCTTCAGGGTTTGGATATCGAACCGGTCCACATTCTCGTGTGATGGTTTCCCGGTGGTGGAGAACATTATTGAGAGAATGGCCGGCAGCCCTCCGAACCAGACGCTTGCCAGAACGATATGGAGCGCGTAAGGCAGCACCGATATCACGGACAGTTCTCCGGCTGCAGAGTGGCTAGCGAGCGATCCTGCAGCCAGCGTGAGCGCGGCGAGAGTCGCACACAACAGATACCGCCAGCGCGCCCAAGGCGAAAACCGAATGTAGAGAGCCGCTCCAAATACGAGAAGCGCAAGGGCTGCGCGCGCCGTCCAGATGAGTCCGAGGTGGGTTTTTTGTAAGAGTTCCAGCCAGGCTCCCGGGCGCCAAGCATTTTCAGCCGCTCCCGTGGCCTGTGCGGTCGTCGTAGCCAGCAAGCCCAGCAACCCCAGCAGAAGCGTGACCGAAAGCCAGGGTAACGCCCGCGCCAGACGGGCCACCCATGGGGTGTCGAGTGCCGTTTTCGCGTGCACGGCAATCGCAAGAAATACGCAGCTGCCGATCAGGATCATGTTGGACGCAAGCTGCAGCCAGCGGAGCAGCGCGCCGATGATCTCGATCATTTCTGTTGCACTTTACCCTTTACAGTGAAGTCGAAGGACGACTCCACCACGTGACCGTCTACCGACAGAACTCGAAACTTCACTGAATATTTTCCGGGCATCAACTCCGGCAGCGGCAGGACGATAGACTTTGGGTCGTCCGGGGCAAGTTGAGGTTTGATCTCGGTAACGGGACGCTTCTCGGCGTCGAGCACAATAAGCGACGCGTACTCGCCTTCGAGTTCCTCGTTGAACCAGAGTTTTACTTGTGTTGGTGTTTTGGCGAGAACAGCCCGGCGCGGCGGCTCTGCCTTGATCAGCATTGAATGTGCCAGTGCCGGGCCGGCATGCAGGCACAGTATCATCGCCATTACCGCGCCTACCGCGACGAGCTTGAGAGCGTAAGCTGTCCGTGATTCCATCGGAGCTCCTTTTTAGTCCCGACT
Organism: Nitrospiraceae bacterium; assembly: GCA_031418735.1. GTDB lineage: Bacteria > Nitrospirota > Nitrospiria > Nitrospirales > Nitrospiraceae > Palsa-1315. The sequence continues at coordinate 3,948 of JANOJM010000375.1, forward strand.
GCTGCTACGAAACGGTGCTAAGCGAAGACTTTCGACGTCCGCGCAGGAAAAAAAAGATCGCCGCTCCAACGGCAATCACCGCGAGCGGGATTATGATCATGATGTAGTGCATGAAGTGCGAAACTACGCCCGACTCTCCTACCGAAATCGGGAATCGCGCGACATGTTCCTCCTTGCCGCCAACGGTGATGATACCGATGAATTTGCCGGGCTGGTTGAAGCTATGTTCGAAATTGATGAACCCCTCCGTGTAGACTTTGGCCGGCAGGTGAACGATTGTGATGGCCTGAAGATCCTGTTCCGAACCCGTATCCTTGATGACCCTGACCCCGACGGGTAGCGAGCGGAGTTCCCCTTCGATAAAATCGAGCACCACTACCGTGCGTCCGGTCGACGGAATATCCCCGCAGAGCTCCTGCCGATCTGAGAGGTCAGGCTGATATTCGGTAAGGTGCATGCCGTAGGGTCCGAATTTGAGTATGCAGAAGTTTTTGTCCAATTCGTGAAAGTGCTGGGCCTGAGCGGAGAGTGGAGCTCCGATCACCAGCATCAAGAAACACACACAGACCAATTTTAGAAATTGCAAAGACATCGTCAGTTTCCTCATCATTCTATCTGTCTTAGACCGCTCAACTTCCTCGTTGTGCCAAAGTCGCGCCTGCGCCTTGGACCGGATAGCCATTCGCCTACGAAGCGGTGCTGTTCGACGTTTTGCCACGCCCGCGCATGGCAAAGAAGATCACCCCGACAACAGCAACGCCTGCGAGCGCAATCAAAAAGTAGGTGGGGGGTAACCAAATCTTCGTTTCCCCTACCGAGAACGGGAATCGCGATACATGCTTTTCACCAACGGTAACCAGACCAATGAATTTGCCGGGTTGGTCGAAGTTATGTTCGAAATTAACCGAGCCGGCGGGGTAGATCTTGGGTGGCAGGTGCAGGACCGTGATGGCCTGAAGATCCTGCTCCGAGCCTGTATCCTTGATGATCCGGACTTCGGTAGGCAACGGGCGGAGCGCATCCTCCATATAATCGAGCACGACGACCGTGCGTCCGGTCGCCGGAATATCTTCGCAGAACTCCTTATTGCGTGTGTTGTCGGGCTGATATCCGGTAAAGTGCATGTTGTAGGGGCCGATCGTGAGCCTGCACATGTCCTCTGCCAGCGCTAGTCCCCCATGAGCCCGGGCCTGTGTGGAGAAGAGTGGTGTCCCGATTGCCAGCATCAAAACGCACAAGCCAATAGGCTTCAGCCATTGCACAACCATTGTCAGTATCCTCCCTCTCGAATGTTGAATCATGTGCTCGTGGGCCGGAGCGTCCGGCTTTCTAAGAACGGCGGACTGCCCACCAATTCCGCAGCCACTTTGATCGTATGAGCAGGTATCCAATCAATGCAACGATCAACACTGCTATCGCCGGTACGGTCATGGCACGCATGAGTTTCTGGTAATCGATCATGTGTACCCGCAACAGATATTGGGGGCGCCGCATCAGATTCTGTTTCTCCGCCGCAATGGTGACCGTATAGAGACCCTCGGCAAGACGGACTTCGCTCCGGAGCACTCCATCCGGGTGGGTGCTCGGACGGATATCTGCTACGATTTGATCTTCTGACTCATTGGAGCCGTTCCCCTTCATGACCCGCATTCCGACCAGCTCGTTCCGCAAGGCTGGATCTACGAGGTCTACGACGAGGAAGGTGTCGCCTTCCTTGGGAATGTCCGTGCAGTATTGATCTCTCAGCTCATATTGCGGCTGATAGGCGCTGAAATGTATCACGCGCTCACCTACCCGGCGCAAGCAGGGGTCGTCTTCTCCGCTCACTGAGCCATGTGCCGCGGCGTCGCCGGGGTGGTACAGTGCGGCAACAAGAATGAGCACTGTAGCCGCTGCCCGTGTCACTTGCCTTATCATAGTATGCCGGACCCTCCTGTTTTGGACCTTAACAGCGCCCCGCTGTTTTGTGCGGCTATGCGATCACATTGCGTAATGACGTGAATAGCGACATGCGTATTAGGCGAAGCACCATGATGCCACTAAGACAGGGCAAGATTCTAGCCCCCTCCCCCCCTTGCAAGGCAAGCGACTCCCCCGAATATGTTTTCTGCCCCAGCCAACTTTGACTTGCCAGTATCGGATGGGCGACAATTGCGAAGCCGACCCGTGGCCCGTTGACGTGTTCCCAAGGTGCTACAGTGACATCGACCTTGCGGCGGCTGGGGTACTGCTTCAGCGGCAGTTGCAACTTTGGGGATGTCAGACGGTGCCGGTAACAGGATCACGAACAGCACAACTCATGAAGACTCGACGCTGCCGTACTACATTTCCTTCGACCTCAGTGGGGTTTCTCCAAATATGTTCCAAACCGTTGCACTGAGCGGTAGTCGTGGGGAACGACAGTTGTTCTCTGACGTCAGCGTGACGGTCAAGCCTGGAACTCTGCTGGCTGTGGTCGGTGAGAACGGCAGTGGAAAAACCAGCTTTCTTCGTATGCTATGCGGTCTGTTGTCTCCGGATGGAGGCGCAATCCTCTGGCAGGGGAAAGACATCCGCCGGCTCAAGGAACTCTATAGTGCCCAGCTGACCTATGTCGGGCATCTCAACGGAATCAAGGATGAGCTAACCCCGGTCGAAAACCTTACGGTCTCCGCCTGCCTGGCCGGCGATGAATGTTCCGGCGCAATCGTACAACAAGCATTGGAGGCCGTCGGCCTCGTACGACCGGTTCATCGCTTGCCGACGAGGGTGCTATCGCAAGGACAAAAGCGTCGTGTGTCGCTGGCGCGTCTCTGGCTTTCAACACGTCCGTTATGGCTCTTGGATGAGCCATTCGCGTCACTCGATGCTGCGGCCACAAGCTATTTGACCCAGCGCCTGCATGCGCATCTGAATAATGGCGGCATGGTGGTCGTCGCCACGCACCAGGAGATTGCTATCCCGGCTGATTCTATCCAGCATTTGAGGCTGACTCGATGAGCCAGCCCAGCATGAGTGAGGCGTTGCGCGGGGTCGTCCGGCGGGATCTTCTGTTGGCCATGCGGCATCGTTCGGATGTGGCGATGTCGGTCTTCTTCGTCGTCATCGTCGCGAGCCTCTTTCCATTGGGGGTAGGGCCGGAACCGGCGGTTCTGAGGATGATCGCCTCCGGCGTGCTCTGGGTCACGGCTCTGCTGGCCTGCCTGTTATCGCTTGGGCGTCTATTTACAGCTGATTACCTCGATGGTGTATTGGAACAGACCCTCTTGATCCCTCAGCCTCTGGCGGTGCTGGTCGTCGGTAAGGTGTTCTCTCACTGGGTGATCTCGGGTCTGCCGGTGGTCCTGCTCTCGCCCCTTCTCGGGTTACAGTTCGGCCTGAGCGGGGACTCGTTGTGGGTGTTAACGTTATCGCTCTTGCTTGGTACGCCGACGTTGAGTATGATTGGAGCGATAGGCGCTGCGTTAACTCTTGGGTTGCGCGGGAGTGGCTTGCTGGTTGCTCTCCTCGTGCTTCCCCTTTTTATTCCGGTGCTGATTTTTGGGGCCGGCGCCGTCACGAATAGTTTGGCCGGAATCGGCAGCGAGGCAAATCTGTCGTTACTAGGAGCCTGCTTCCTGCTCTCACTTGCGTCTGCGCCATGGGCCACCGCGGTTGCATTACGCATTGCATTGGAATAAGACATAATAATTATGAGCGCCACAGACATTAACTGGTTTAAGTATTCATCTCCACAGGCCTTTTACCCGTTAGCCGGGCGGATGATCCCATGGTTTGCGGCCATTGCGCTGGGGTTGATCGGGGTCGGCCTGTATATCGGGTTTTTTGTCGCGCCAACTGATGTGACACAGGGCGATGCCTACCGCATTATCTTCGTTCATGTGCCGGCTGCCTGGATGTCCATGTTTCTCTACGTCATCATGGCCATCTGGGCGGGTCTTGGATTAGGGCTCAATGCACGCCCCTCGTTTATGATGGCGCAGGCCATTGCGCCCACCGGGGCGATGTTTACGTTCCTCGCGCTGTTCACCGGGTCGATGTGGGGAAAACCTACGTGGGGAGCCTGGTGGGTGTGGGATGCTCGGTTGACGTCGGAGTTGATTCTGCTGTTTCAATATATCGGGATCATCCTGTTGCGCTCGTCGATCGATGACCTGCGCCGCGCGGACCGCGCGAGCGCCGTCTTGGCGCTGGTGGGAGTGATTAATGTCCCGATCATCTATTTTTCCGTGCGGTGGTGGAACACGTTGCATCAAGGAGCCTCTGTCAGCATCACCGCGGCGCCGACGATGGCGGGGACGATGGTGACGGCGATGTTGGTGATGATGTTCGGCTTCTGGATGTACAGCATCGCGGTGACCTTGGCCCGTATGCGGTGCGTGATTGTCGAGCGGGAGCGACAACCGTCGTGGGGCAAGCCGGCGTCGATGCCGGATGTGGTGGAGGCGCGCTAATGCAGTGGGGGAGCCTGGCGGAGTTTTTTGCGATGGGCGGGTACGGCCTCTACGTGTGGCCCTCGTTTGGTGTCACGGCCTTGTGCATGGGGGGGGAAGTGATCGCGGTGTGGCGGCGGCATGCGGCGGCGGCAGGGAGCCGTGATGAGTCGTAGGAGGAGATGCAGACGATGACACCTCGAAAGAAGCGCTTTGCCCTTATCGGTGTGGGATTAGTGGCGTTGGCCGTGGCAGCATTCTTGGTGTTGAATGCATTCCAAAGCAATCTTGTGTTCTTTTATACCCCGACGCAGGCGGCCAATGGGGACGTGCCTCAGGGACGCAGCTTCCGCATCGGTGGCATGGTCGAAGCCGGAAGCCTCACCCGCGAAGGCGATGGCCTGACGGTGCATTTTATCGTGACCGACATGGCGAAACGAGTACCCGTGACGTTCAAAGGGATCCTTCCGGACCTCTTCAAGGAAGGGAAGGGCGTCGTCGCCCAGGGTCAACTCGCGGCCAATGGCGCCTTCCTGGCGAGTGAAGTGCTGGCGAAGCACGATGAAAACTATATGCCGCCGGAAGCGGCGGACGCGCTCGCTAAGGCCAAGACCGCAGGGGCTCAGAGCAGCGGTACCCTGGTCGTTAACCCACGCTAGGAGCCTACATGATTCCAGAAATTGGTCATTACGCCTTAATTCTCGCGCTCTGCGTGGCGGTGGTGCAGGGAACCTTACCCATCTATGGCGCCGCGGTGGGGAACTCCTCGCTGATGGCCGTTGCAAAGCCGGCGGCGCGAGGGCAATTCCTCTTGGTCCTGCTGGCTTTTTGTTGCCTAGGGTATGCCTTTGCAGACAAAGATTTCTCCGTGCTCTATGTCGCAGCCACATCGAACTCCCAGCTCCCGCTGCATTATCG
>JANOJM010000376.1:0-3451 GCA_031418735.1 Nitrospiraceae bacterium
CTTCGATTCCCTCCAGGGTAATAAACAGGCCAGGAGTCTGTTGCTTCTTCGTCCCCATTGCTTGGCACTCTCGTCGGTAAAGAAAACGGGCGGGATGGTATTCCAAGTTGTTGAAAATAGCAAGAAAAGGCTTGCGAGGCCATCGTCACTCTCTGTATGATGGCCGTCTACCTGTGTCGGCTCATAGTTATGCTGAAAACCTTGCTAAAACGCTACTTTCTGACGGGCTTGCTCGTCATTATCCCCATCTGGGGAACCATCCTCATTTTGAAGGCTCTTTTCGTGGCTGTCGATGGGATTCTCGGTGATCTTTTGGCTCGGTTGGTGCCGAGTCATTATGTGCCGGGGCTGGGAATTCTGGCGTTGATCGTCTTGGTCTTTACAGTCGGGCTGCTTGCCACTAATTTTATAGGCCGGCAAATCGTAAAGTGGTGGGAGGAATTGTTGAATCGTGTGCCGCTCGTCCGGGGAATCTACTCGACGTTGAAATCCATGATGGATATTTTGTCGCTCACGGATCGTGCGTCATACAACCGCGTCGTGATGATTCAATTTCCCAAGAATGGCCACTATTGTATCGCGTTTGTGACGGGGGTGACCAAAGGGGAGATGCAAGATCTCGCGCAGGAGCCGCTGATTCATGTGTATGTGCCGACGTCGCCGAATCCGACGTCCGGCTATTTTTTGTTGGTGCCGGAACATGAAGTCACGTCCGTCGACATGAGCGTAGAAGAGGCGATGAAGCTCATTGTCTCAGGCGGGCTCTGTTCACCGTCCACATCGCTGGCATCAGCTGTGACTGCTGCGACAAAATGGGGTTCGGTCAAACAGCCTGAAACGGGGGTGCCGATCGGATGAAGCGTCCACGATCCACTGCAGTTTCAACGGTGAAGAAGCCGGTCAGCTCCGATCAGCAGGGGAAGATGGCCGGTCTTGCGGTGGTCGTGATGGCTGCCGGGCTTGGAAAGCGCATGCGCTCAAAGCAGGCGAAGGTGCTGCATTCAGTGGCCGGCCAGGCGATGGTGCTCTATTCGGTCGGACTTGGGTTACGCGTCGCAGGGGAGCGCGTGGCTGTCGTGGTGGGACATCAGGCCGATCTGGTTCGCCAGGTGATCGACCGCGCGACGTCGGGAAAGAGCGGCAACGCTCCCGTTGCCATCGTTGAACAACGGGAACAATTGGGCACAGGCCACGCGGTCTTACAAAGCCGCCCGGTATTTACTGTGGGCAAGCGGGGCGCCCCGTCTCATTATCTGATTCTGAACGGCGATACGCCGCTGCTTCAGGAAACGACTGTGCGCGAACTCCTTCGTGTCCACGAGGCAGAACGTGCAACCGTGACCGTTTTGACCGCGGTGCTTGCAGACGCAAGCGGATACGGACGGGTCGTGCGAACGAATTCAGCCGAGGGTGGGGTCTCCCGCATTGTCGAAGATCGTGACGCCAACGCAGCGGAGCAAGCGATCCGTGAAATCAACGTGGGCACCTATGTGGTCGACGGCGAGTTTCTCTTCAACGCCTTGGAAAAGCTCGATCCCAGCAACGCTCAAGGGGAATATTACTTGACGGATATTATCCGTCTCGCGGAACGTGCCGGACGGCGTGTGGCCGCTGTGGTCCTTGACAATCCCGACGAAGGACTTGGTGTGAATACGCGCCGACAGCTTGCTGAAGCTGAACAGGTCGTGCGGCAACAGATTCAAGACCGCTGGCTGGATGCCGGAGTGACGATGATCGATCCTGCCTCAACCTGGATTGATGCGGGGGTCACGATTGGAAGAGACACAGTGTTGTATCCCAACGTGATGCTCGAAGGGGCCACGGTCATTGGGGAAGATTGTGTGCTGCGTTCCTTTACACGGCTGACGGATTGCATTGTCAGCAACGGTGTTGAGATTCTCGATCACTGTGTTTTTACCGATTCTCAGATTGAGGACGATGCGCACCTGGGCCCGTTCGTCCACCTGCGTCCCGGTGTGGTGGTGCGGAAGAAGGCCAAGGTCGGGAACTTTGTCGAAATGAAAAAGACCGATCTGGGCGAAGGGTCGAAGGCGAACCATCTGAGCTACCTGGGGGACGCAAAGATTGGAAAGGGCGTCAACATCGGCGCCGGTACCATCACGTGTAACTATGATGGTCTGCATAAGTTTCAGACGGTGATCGGGGATGGGGTTTTTCTTGGCAGCGACACACAGCTAGTCGCACCGGTGACAGTGGGGGCGAGAGCCATCATCGCAGCCGGCACCACGGTCACGGAGGATGTGCCGGCAGATGCCTTGGTGATCGGGCGGGTGCCTCAAGTGAATCGTGCAGGATGGGCGGCGCGCCGGCGGGCGCTGCAAACCGGCGCAACGCGTGAAACGTTAAACGTGAAACGTGAAACGAAGTCCGTTCGCCTGACGCCTGACGCCTCACGCCTCACGACGAAGCGACCGCTGCCTTTAAAGGGCAGGCATGTGAAGAAACGGAGCAGGGGGTAAGTATGTGTGGAATCGTCGGATACGTGGGTGATCAAGAGACGGTCCCGGTTCTGATCGGCGGGCTTGCCAAGCTGGAGTATCGAGGCTACGACTCGGCAGGTGTCGCGGTGTTGCAAGGCAGCAAAATCGAGATTCGGCGTACGGTCGGCAAACTGGCCAACCTTCAGAAATCGCTCAAGGAGAAAGAACTCAAGGGCACCGTGGGAATCGGCCATACGCGATGGGCGACACACGGGAAGCCTTCGGAGCAAAACGCCCACCCGCACCGCTCGAAAGGCTGTGTGCTGGTGCACAACGGGATCATTGAAAACTATCAGCCGCTGAAACAGCAATTGGAGGCAGAGGGGTACAAGTTTCATTCGGAAACGGATACGGAAGTCGTGGCGCATCTGATCGATAAATATCTTCAGCAGGGTATGAAGCTGACCGAAGCGGTACGAGCAGCCACGAAGGACGTTCGAGGGAGTTATGCGCTGGCCGTCATTTCGGAGCAGGAACCGGGGACGATGGTCGCGGCGCGCTCCGGGTGTCCGTTGGTCGTGGGCAAAACCGCCAAGGCGTCTTTCGTCGCATCCGACGTCATGGCCATGCTCGCCCATACCCGTGACGTGACCTATCTCGAAGAAGGCGATGTCGCAGTCCTGACCGCGACCGACATCCAGTTCACCGATGTTGAGGGCCGGCCTGTTAAACGGAAATTGACGAAGATTACCTGGGACGATTCCGCAGCGGAAAAGAGCGGGTTCCCGCATTTTATGTTGAAGGAGATTCACGAACAGCCGCAGACGATTCTCGACACGATGCGCGGGCGCTACTCCTACGACACCGGTGAGGCGGATCTGCCGGATATCGGATTGACGCCCAAAGAGTTTGCTTCAGTTGGACGGATCTGGATCGTGGCCTGTGGCACCTCGTGGCATTCCGGGCTGGTGGGGAAGTATCTGTTGGAGGAGATGGTTCGTACGCCGGTG
>JANOJM010000377.1:0-2920 GCA_031418735.1 Nitrospiraceae bacterium
CCCAGCGCAGCGGCCATCGCCCCGGCCACCAGATCGGCATTGATGTTGTACGTGTTTCCTTCCCGGTTGGTGCCAATCGGGGCGATGACGGGGATGTAATGATCCTGTTGTAGTTTCTTCACCAACGTAGGATCGATAGACTGAACCTCTCCGACCAAGCCGAAGTCCTCGTCCTCCTCGCCGTCGTCGAGATCTTTTTCCAAACTGGCCGCCCAGGCTTTGGCCGTGAGCGGACGAGAGAGCATGAGCCCGCCATCCTTTCCACTCAAGCCGACAGCAAGGCCGCCATGGCGATTCAAGAGATCGACGATTTCCATGTTGATCTTGCCGGCCAACACCATCTCCACGATTTCCATCGTGGCCTCGTCTGTGACCCGGACTCCATGGCGAAACTTGGCTTCGATACCCAAGCGCTGGAGCATCTTGTCGATCTGGGGGCCCCCGCCGTGCACGATGACCGGGTTGAGGCCTACATATTTCAGGAGCACGACATCCTGGGCGAACTTCTCTTTCAGCGGTGCATCGGTCATCGCATGACCGCCATACTTGATGACCACCGTCTTCCCCTTGAAGGTGCGAATGTAGGGCAAGGCTTCGATCAGGATATTGGCTTTTTTAATCAGTCTGTCCATGGGTAGCTCCCGTTGCGAGAAAAGCGTGAAAGGCGCGAATCGCGGGACGGACGAAGGTTCGAGGTTTGAGGAACTTCGGATCGCGTCCGATACAGAGAATCATGGCTTATCGTCCTTCACCATACGTTGGACGGACGGACGACCTGCCCTCGGATGAGTTTTATCATAGATGGCTAGAAGCTGGTCCGTAGCCAGGTGCGTATACTTTTGCGTCGTACTCAATGAGACATGCCCAAGCATCTCTTGGATCGAGCGTAAATCAGCCCCTTCATCGAGGAGATGGGTGGCAAAGGAGTGCCGCAATGTATGGGGACTCACCGAACCACCGACCAGCCGATTCGAATAGCAGGCCACAATGCGGGCGACGCTCCGAGTCGTTAATCGTCCCCCTCTACGATTCAAAAAGATAGGAGCTGATGGCTGAGGGCTGAGGGCTAAGGGCTTCAATGAAGCACGATAGTTGTGGATTGCCTTGAGTGCCACCCCTCCGATCGGCACGACGCGCTCCTTCCGGCCCTTTCCTCTCAGATGGACCAGCCCCTCAGACGCGCGGAGGTCGTTGAGATTGATCCCTACGAGTTCGCTCACGCGAGCCCCGGTCGAATAGAGCGTCTCCAGCAATGCAGAGTCTCGGAGCGACGATCCTGTTTGGCCGGCAGGAAACTCCATCAATGCCGCCGCATCGTCCTTGCTCAACACGCGAGGAAGATGTTTCGGTTGCTTCGGCGTCCTGATGGCCTCGGCAGGATTGAGGCCGACCCTGCCCTCTCGTTGCAGATAACGATAGAAGCTGCGGAGGGAGGCGAGTTTCCGGGCCATCGAGGTACTTTTTTCGCGCTTACGGTCCAGCCAGTGAAGATAGGCCCGGATCGACTCCGTTTGCACTGTGGCAGGGTCGAGGAGGGGCACGGCAAGATGCTCCGTCTTCATGAAGGTCTGAAACTGACGGAGGTCCGAGGCGTAGTTGCGCATTGTCTCATGCGACGCATGACGCTCCAGATCGAGGAACGTCATGAAAGCTCGAATTGCGTCATCCATGCCGTGAAGTCCTCAAGCGCCCGTTGTCCCGTGAGCCGTCGTTTGCGTTCCTTGTCTCTCGTCGGTGTGTCAAGCGGAGGAAAGAGCCCGAAGTTCGTATTCATCGGCTGAAAGTGACGAGGGTCTGTCGTCGTAATATACGACACGAGGCAGCCATGCGCTGTGGTGGGGGGCGGCGTGACCAACGGCAAACCTGCCAGACCACGCGCGGCGTTGATTCCTGCGAGCCCTCCCATCGCGGCGGAATCCGTATAGCCCTCGACGCCGACCAACTGTCCTGCAAAGAAGAGGGTGCCGCGCGCCTTGAACTGAAGGGTATTGCCCAGTAGTTGGGGAGAATTGATAAAGGTATTGCGATGCAGACTGCCGTAACGCAGGAACTCCGCCTGCTCCAGACCGGGAATCATGCGGAACACCCGCTTCTGCTCTCCGTAGGTGAGTTTCGTCTGGAACCCCACAAGGTTGTAACAAGAGCGATGGGCGTTTTCCGTTCTGAGCTGCACCACCGCATAGGCTCGCGCACCGGTCTTGGGATTCTCAAGGCCCACCGGTTTCAACGGACCGAACTGCATGGTCTGACGGCCCCGTTCTGCCATCACCTCAATGGGGATACAGCCTTCGAAGTAGGCAACCTTTTCAAACTCTTTCGGCTGGACCTTCTCCGCCGCGAGCAACGCGTCATGGAAGGCATTGTAGGCAGGCTCGTCCATGGGACAGTTGAGATAGTCGTCTCCGCCCTTGCCGTAACGGGACGCGAGAAATGCCACGTCCATGTTGATGGAGTCGGCATCCACGATCGGGGAGATGGCATCGTAAAAATACAAATGTTTGGTGTGAGTCAGTTGTGCAATCGCCTGAGACAGTTTCGCGGATGTTAAAGGGCCAGTCGCCAGGATGCAGAGACAGTCCGTGGGAATCTCGGTCATCTCCTCATGCAGAATGCGAATGTTCGGGTGGCCTTCCAGCGCCTGGGTAATCTTGAGTGAAAACTGGTCGCGATCGACGGCCAGAGCCGATCCGGCTGGCACTCGCACCTCATCCGCCACCCGAATAATGAGCGAGTTGAGACGGCGCATTTCCTCTTTCAAAATGCCGGGAGCATTCAGGAGATCCGCTGAGCCAAGTGAATTCGAACAAACCAGCTCGGCCAGACCGCCGGTTTTGTGCGCCGGCGTCATCTCTTTTGGGCGCATTTCATAGAGCGTCACTTTCGCTCCACGATTGGCTGCCTGCCATGCCGCTTCAGACCC
>JANOJM010000378.1:0-1908 GCA_031418735.1 Nitrospiraceae bacterium
AGCGCTCTGGGTTCGAGCACTTGAAGTCGGTGAACGGCTGGCTAGGCTGTTTGGCGACGAAGCCTATGCAGATCGATGCCGAAACGACCGCGGGCAAGCGATCGCGTCATTCCGTAAACGGTTTTGGTATGAAGCCGGCGGCTATCTCTACGATGTGATCGACGGACCAGAAGGGAACGATGCGTCGCTCCGCCCCAATCAACTCTATGCCCTCTCGCTGGTTGACGAGCTGGTTCCACGTGACCGGGCACAGCAGATTCTTCACCTCATCGAAGAGCAGCTCCTGACGCCGGTCGGACTTCGCACGCTATCCCCGAATGATCCCCGCTACCGCGCTCGATACGAAGGCGGTGTGGTGGAACGAGACGGCGCCTACCATCAAGGCACCGTGTGGCCCTTTCTGCTAGGACCATTCGTCACAGCTTGGGTTAAGGTTCATGGGAAGAAAGCTGCAGTGCTCAAACAGGCGCGAGCGTTTCTGGATGGGATCGGTGCTCATTTGAAAGAGGCCTGCCTTGGCCAAGTCTCAGAGATTTTCGACGGAGAAGCGCCCCATCAGCCACGTGGCTGTTACGCCCAGGCCTGGTCGGTGGCGGAACCTCTGCGGGTTCTGATCGAAGATCTGGGCATCGATCCCGATGGCAGAAGGCTACAGGGAAACAAGTAGTTATACGGCTGCGTAAGAAAACAGTGCCTCGATCGACTCAGCAGCGGAAGGGCAAGACACCATATGGTTACCGCATTGCTGGCTCATATCACGCCACCTTGCAAAGACGTTACCTACTTGACGTCGCACGCCTTGGATCGACCGCTGTCCTGGTCGACGAGGCTCAGTCTCCGACTCCATTATTGGATCTGCGAAGCCTGCGCGCGGTACCGAGACCAATTGCGTGCCGTACAGCAAGTCCTGCGCCGCTCACCCGATCAGGATCAGGCGCACGAGACGTCGGTACCTTCTCCTGAAACCAAAGCTCGCCTGATAAAAGCATTCCGCGCCAAGAGTGAATAGTCGTCACACTCCTCTATTTTCAGAGAATGTGTATACGAGTCTACTTCCGTTGCTTTGATACGGAGCTTGTGAGGTTAGGCAGGGAAGAAGGAGAAGCGATCTTCATGGGGTAGATTCCGATGATATGCGGGCATCTCATTGCGCAGGTCGATCATTGGAGCGCGTCAGGAGGCGTCTTGAGCAGCTTGGCAAACCGAGTCTTGTCGATGCATTTCTCGTAGGCTTCTTCAGGCGAGATCCACTTCCAGCTTAGGAGCTCCTGAATCGCATCGTCCAACGTCTGCATCCCGACGGCTTTTCCCGTCTGCATGGCAGATGGAATTTGGACTGTCTTGGCATCGCGAATGAGATTGCCGACAGCGGACGTACAGATCAAGATCTCCAGCGCCGCGCAACGTCCTTTCCGGTCGATCCGCTTAAACAGGTTCTGCGCGACCACAACCCGCAGCGCCGTCGAGAGCGTATTTCTGATTTGCGGCTGTTCCCCATGGGGGAAGACTTCCACGATCCGATCGACCGTCTTGGCCGCATTCTCGGTGTGCAGCGTTCCAAAGACCAAGTGTCCTGTCGCTGCGGCCTCGATTGCCAGGGAGATCGTTTCGAGATCCCTCATTTCTCCGACGAGGATAATGTCAGGATCTTCACGCAACGCGCCTCGCAACGCCGATGCGAAGGTCATCGTATGCAGCCCCACTTCTCGATGGTTCACGATGCAGCCTTGACTCTGGTGCACGAACTCGATCGGATCTTCGACTGTCAGAATGTGGTCTTTTCGATGCTTATTGGCATGGTCGACCATAGCCGCCAAAGTTGTGGACTTGCCGCTCCCGGTCGGACCCGTGACTAAGACCAGCCCCTTTTTCAACATGGCCGCGCGCGTCAGGATCGGCGGCAGCCCT
>JANOJM010000379.1:0-5797 GCA_031418735.1 Nitrospiraceae bacterium
TGCACCGAGCTGCTATCGCCAAAGCAAAGTTGGTGGCCTCGCCAGGCTGTTATCCGACGGCAGCGGTTCTGCAATTGGCCCCGCTGTTCGCACAGGATCTTGTGCAGCCTCACACCGTCGTCATCGATGCAAAATCCGGCGTTTCCGGCGCAGGGCGAAGTCCTGCTCTCCCCTACCATTTCCCGGAAGCCCATGAATCTTTAGAGCCATACAAAATCGGAGGGCATCGCCACATCCCTGAGATCGAACAGGAACTCGGTGGGTTGCTTCAACGAGCCTCTCAAGCATCAGGAAAGACGGCCCCAGAGCCGATCGTGACATTCACTCCGCATCTCGTTCCGATGAATCGTGGCATCCTGAGCACCGCCTACTGCAAGCTGAAGAGTCCGATGTCTCTGCCGGACCTGCGTTCGTTGTATCGAGACTTTTACAAAGGCGAGCGGTTCGTTCGGTTCCAGGAAGAGACCATTCCAAATCCACGCTATATCAAGGGCTCCAACTATTGCGACATCGGAGTCTACCTCGATCCCCGCTCAGGATCGGTCATTACAGTAGCCGCGCTGGATAATCTGGTGAAGGGCGCCGCAGGCCAAGCCATTCAGGCCATGAACCTCATGCTGGGCTTTCCCGAAGAAACAGGTTTGACGGCTCCCGCTGCCTATCCCTAATCCCTACTACTAGACATAGCTCTCTCGATCATGACCAAAAAGTTAACAACCACATCTCCACGCCGCGGGATCACCGCACCACAGGGGTTCCGCGCAGCAGGCATCCATTGTGGTATCAAGAAGCCAGGCCTGCTCGACCTCGCGCTCGTCGTCTCTGAACAGAGCGGTCCCATCGCCGGAGTCTTCACGAAAAATCAGGTGGTCGCAGCGCCGGTCATCGTCGATCGCCTGCACTTACGCCAGGGAATCGGTCGGGCCATTCTCGTCAACAGCGGTAATGCAAACGCCTGCACCGGCGCCAAGGGATTAGCCGCCGCAAAGAAAACTGCGACCTTGCTCGCACGCCACATGGGAGTTCCCTCGCATCACGTATTCGTCGGGTCCACCGGCGTGATCGGTCGTGTGCTGCCGGTCAATCGAATCATCAAAGGCTTACCACAGCTGCTCTCTCAACTCAGCGATCAGGGAGGCCCGAATGCAGCTCGGGCGATCATGACGACCGACTTGCGTCCAAAAACCATCGCCCTTCAAGACACCATCGGCGGTCGTTTGATCACTATCGGTGGAATGGCCAAGGGTTCTGGAATGATCCATCCCAACATGGCTACGATGCTGGCCTATTTCACCACGGACGTGTCAATCACGAAGAGCGCCCTCCAACGAGCTCTCAGTCTGGCGGCCAACGAGTCATTCAACTGCATCTCGGTCGATGGAGACACGAGCACCAACGATACCGTCCTCTGTTTGGCGAACGGTATGGCAGACAACCGCACGATCAAGGAAGGCACGGCTGCCTTTCATCGATTCCTCCAACTTCTGACAGAAGCCTGCCAGGCACTCGCGCTGGCCATTTGCCGCGACGGGGAAGGTGTCACCAAGGTGGTGAACATCGAGGTGACTGGAGCACCCACCGTGGCGCAGGCACGACAGGTGGCTCAAACCATTGCCACATCAAATCTGGTGAAGACCGCCTTCTTCGGCGAGGATGCCAATTGGGGTCGCGTGATGGCGGCAATCGGACGAGCCGGAGTTCCAATTACTCCTTCAAAGCTGAGCCTCTCGTTCGGCGGGGTTCCGATGGTGCATAAAGGCATGGGGCTCGGACTCGCTGCTGAAGCCCGCATCGCGAAGGTCTTTCGCCAGAAAGAATTTACGATGGCCGTCGGTCTAGGGCAAGGTCGTCACAAAGCCCATATCTGGACGACCGATCTGTCGTTCGATTATGTCCGCATCAACGCAAGCTATCGGTCGTAACCCGCGTAACTGTACTGCCCAATGTTGAATGCTCTTGAGTTGACAACTCATATAGACATGGCGTGAGATGTTGAACCATGGGCAGAATGCAAGGAAAGCAAGTGTGTCCGGAATCGGAGGGAAGACACGCCGAGTTCCACAGGCAGCCAGGACGTCAGATGTCTTCAGGTCGACGACGCTGAGAAGCTGCTGATCTCGCGCGATTAAGAGGCTCGGAAGCCAGGAGTCTTATTCGTTGCTCCTCCTCAACTCTAGCTATTCGCTGAACATACGCATTCAACGCCAATAGTCCGAGGATAACGGCCCCTCCTATAATGACCCACGACATATCTCCCAATACCCAATTACTAGTCTCCATCAGAGCAGCTCCTTGTTGAGTGAGTTTTTCGACATACTACCTTCCAGACAACACTTCAAACGGCATAAACGTAAACTCATACGCCATGGCTTTCAAGCACGAAGTCTGCAAAGGCCACCTGATCTATATCATAGCGCCATCCATCTGTGGGCTGATTGATCTTCCACTGCGCGCAGATTTCTTACCCGCCCACCCCTAACCCCTCCCCCCCACGGCGCTGGTTTGACTTCCGCCTATGAGAAGGCGCAAATTAGTTTCTCTTATCCATAAGACACAGAGGTGTATTGTGCCCCCTTGCTAGTTTCGCCCAATCCAGGCACACAGAATTGTTCAAGAACTGAATCGCGCCCTCTTGGCAGACTTCGCCATGAGAGCGTTGTTGTCTGCGAGCGGTAGCCATCATCGGAAGGAGTTTGAGATGAAACGACTAGCAGCCTTTGTGGCCGTACTGATCCTGGGGTCACCCACGCTCGCCCTGGCGGAAGAACTTGGGGGATATCGAGGGATCGGAACGCTCTACTTCACCTTCATGGGCGCAATCCTGATCTATGGCGTCTACGATAGCTTCGGCAAGAAGGCGATGTATGTGATGGCGCCGATCATTGTGGTCGGGCTCTATCTGATGTTACCTGCACACTAGCAGGCTGTGGAAAAACTCGGTTTATAGATAAACCGCCACTAAAATATCACTGAATGCCTCTGATGCCACAAATAGCTCAGGATGCTCAAAGAGGCCGTCAAGCAAGGCCGCAGCGAGCGAAAAGGCGAGGCGTATGCTTCGGTACGTTGAGCCTCTGAGCGATGCGAGAACGCCGCTGGCGGATTTTTTCAGCATCCTGTAGAGGCTACCGGCATAGTGCGGTGGAAGAGGGTTGGTCTGCCTAATCCAGCCAGTCCTTCTCTTTCAATTTCCGGGGAAGATATTTTTTGGTGAGGTACTGGAAATCCTTGTTGGCGAGGGCATCCAGTTCGTACTTGAGTCCACTCGCGAGCATCCGCTTGATTTCAGCCTGCCAGGCCGGTTTCTGGAACCACTGATAGTTGAGGAGTTCTTTTGCCCGGGCGATGTCCTTCTCGTTCAGTTTGATCCCGACGTTACGCGGAAGCTCATACCGTTCAGGGTCGGCGCTGGAGAGGCCGATGAACTTCGCTTTGGGAATCGCCATCCGTTGGCTCTCGAATGCCAGATTGATCGAGCCTTGCTTGACGACGGAATAGATATAGTACCCCCAGGGATCGTTATCGACCAGAACATAGACCGGGAGCTTATATTCTTCGTGCAGCCGCCGCGCTAAACGTCGAACCCCACGGGGCGGCTGTCCATTTCCAGTCAGCAGCACGCAGTTATAACGACGCCAGAACTTGTCTTCTGAGAGGCGGTTCCACTGCGTGCCTTTTTCGACCAGAAGGACGAAGTCCGCCGTGCAGCGGCGGATTTCCACATACTCAGGTTCGACAATCGAGGGAACCGAGTAACCACCTTTCCCCAGCTTGGCGCAATCCACGCGATCACCATCATCACCGAGCACGAGCGGACCGACGACACTTCCGCCGTTCTCTGCGCGCACATGCAACTCTTCGCGGAGCGCTGTGAGCGAGACTTCCAGATCCTCGATGATCGGGTCCGATTCGTCCTGGGTGTCGAACGTATTCTCGTGCGAGTCCTGAATAGTGTGCTTGGTCCGGTAGTAGATCTCTCTGAGTGAGGTCGTCAATTCCGCGCGTTGTAATTCTGAGAGGGCGTCCGCGACCAACATCGTCTGCATGAACTTCTTGGCCATACCGACGTTGAAGAATGAACGGGCCTGCTTCTTACTTCCCATCTCGAGCAGCCCCTTGCGCTCGTTGAAGGTCACGTTCGAAAGGGCGCGAATCGGAATCGCCATCGTCGGATCTTTTGCCTTTTGTGCGGCTGTGATCACCAGATCGGCCAGTCCGATCAGTTTTTTCTCGACCGCTCCATTCCTCGTTATCTTCGTTTTGGCCATGCCACGTCCTATTTTTTCTTCCCTGTCGGATGAGCTTTACGCCCTGTGTGAACTGCGCCTGTATGCCGCTGTGAGGAAGCGCCCTTCTTGGGTAATGATGGAACGATTACAGCCTTGCCAAGGCCTTTCTTACCAGTCATCGCCTTTCCAGTCTGCTTCCGTCCTTGTTTCGAGGTAGGCCGCTTTTCTTTGACCTGTATTTCATCAGGAACGTCAGCTAATGGCTCACTGGAAGACGATCCATCAGGCAACAGAGAAACCTCTCCATCAACTCCTTCAGCCGTGACGATGATGGAATGCGGCAGGCCTTCCGGTCCGGCGCCGGTCTTGCCGAGCGTTTCATCCGTTTTGCTGCCGCCTGTCCGCGAGGAGGCAATCTTCTGCAGCTGCGCTTTGAGTCTTTCGGTGGGTAGCTTCCCCCCCTTCAACCGGTTACAGGCTCCGACCACTTCCTCGATATAGAGTTCGAATATATTGCGCCGCCGGTATTCCCCCGCCGCTCGCTCGCGTCGACGCAGAAAGAGCCCAAGCCGCCGCCCGCATTCACGAAGCGCCAGGGTAATGTCCTTATGGATCTCGTCATACTCTGCGATCGCTTCTTTGGACTCGCTGGTAAAAGGCACCCACACTGAGGCGATGTGGACGAAGATGACCATCGGCCCGGCCGGCAAGGCTCCACGCGACTGAGAGATCCCATAGTTACGCCAGGTCGTCGAGAGCACCGCCTTGAACGAAGCGCAGGCAGATTGCTGATAGAGCAGCGGCACCCGGTTCGCGTAACGAATCACGCGGGCGAGTTCCGAGTCCTCCTCCTCCTGCTCTCCCTCCGCCAGCGGCTGCGCCGGTTTCTCAGACTTGGTTACGCTGTCCGGCGCTTTCCCGAAGGCCAGCCCCGCTTCGATGATGAAGGGATTCCCGCGATATACGGAAGGGGGACGGCTCACGGCGGTATAAAATTCCCCTTTGATCTGCCTGTAGAGACCTGAGAGGATCGCCTTTTCGCCGATCGGCGAGAGGCAGTTGGTCGGCGGCGCCATGATCTTCGTCGATTGAATCGTGTGATAGAGCGTCTCAGCAATCGCCCCGCGAATGTCACGGGGTCTCGCCCTGGGCGAGACCTTCGCCGTCTTGCATATCTCATCCGCAAGCGCCGGCGTCACCCGGCAGAAATCGCTAGACAGAAAGCTCGAAAGAGTGACGCCCGTGGTCTCCTGGAGCATCTTGAGGAGCATCCCGAATTCGATGCCGTAGGGATGGGGTTTGATTTCTTTCGGCGAAGGCGGCAGTTCGTGATACGCCCGTGGATATTCCTTCGTCTCGCCTTCCGGCGTGCGATAGATGAGTCTCACGTGCGGATTGGCGATAGAGGTCTGATCGAGATATTCGTCCACCGACGCGCGGCCTTTCTGATAGCGGCCTTCAACTTCGATCGCCACCTGCGTGCCGCAGGACTGATCCCACTTGATTTGTTTATTCTCATGGATCAGGGGTTCGTTCTTTTTCGTATCGATCTGCACTTCAAAGTAGTG
>JANOJM010000380.1:0-5347 GCA_031418735.1 Nitrospiraceae bacterium
CACGACCATGACATTCTGATGGGTGAACGCGAGATGCCGGACAACATCCGCCTGTAAACGATTGGTGTCCTGATACTCATCCACCAGGATATATCGATACAGCGATGAAATCGTCCGCCTGATTCCTTCATCCTCCATCACGAGCCGCCGCAGCAACACCAGCAGATCGTCATAATCCACCAGTTGACGCTGACGCTTCGACGCCTGATATCCCCGCTGCAACTGCTCCAAGGCATCCAGATGGTCTGAAAAATGATCGAACTCTTCGACCACGATCTCGGCGAGCGGACGTAGGGTATTCTCGGCCTTGCTGAACATCTCCGCGATCGTCCCCTTGCGGGGAAACCGTTTGTCTTTTTCGTTCAACCCCAGCTGTGCGCGAACCAAGGCGATCAAGTCTTCGGCATCGCCCCGATCGAGAATCGTGAAGCCAGGCTCAAGGCCGATGGATCGGCCATAGCGCCGGAGCAACATATTGGCCACAGAGTGGAACGTGCCGCCGCGAACACGTTCGCTGCGTACGCCGATCAACTCACCGGCCCGTTCGAGCATTTCCTGCGAGGATTTTCGTGTAAAGGTCAGCAATAGAATCTGCGACGGGTCGACCCCAGAATCGATCAAATAGGCGACGCGGTAGACCAAGGTGCGCGTCTTGCCACTACCAGCGCCGGCGATGACCAGCGATGGCCCTTCGCCCGCAGTCACAGCCGCAAGTTGCTGGCTATTCAACGCCGCCGCATAATCGATGGAGAGCGTCCGGGAAACGGCCTCGTCAATTGGCCGTTTGAGCACATAGGTTTTCGTGTCTTGTTCCATAGGGATGAGCGAAGGAATTGTTGCGCAGCCCGGTCATTCAGGGGAAGGGCTGTATAACATACTCTTCGTGACCCTTTCAAAGAAGGAAGAGGGATGGCTCGGTGAGTCCCCTGTGCTTGCGCAACGCGCGGTCGCGGACTCCCCACGCCCGGGCTAATGGCACGTCGCGGCGTGCCAGTGGGTGGGCGGGTGAGAAAGTTGCACGCAGTGGGGGACTCCTCCGAGCCATCCTGCGAAGGGGAGAAGTAAACGAGGAAAGATGGGAGGAGGAAGCGGCCAGGGGCCCTTCCAAGGAGAGGGATAAGAAAGCGAGTCAGGAGGGATTATTTAGAGGATCTTTACAAACGCGAGGCGAGAAGAAAGTGTCAGGAACCATTACTCACCAGTAGTCCACCACCGTCAATTCAAACAATGGTTCCTGACACCTTTTACTTACCCTGAATCTCTTCAATGATTGCCGGCTGGGTGATGTTCAGCAGATCGTCGTGCCCCTTGAGATCCTTCCTCCAAGCCTTGAACCGCTCGCCGCGAAAAGCGGGTTTCTCCAGCTTCCGCTGCGGAATCATTGTACCCCGTAGCACTGTCGAGGATTAGAATTCGCTCATGAAGGAGCTGCTCAATACTGCAATTTGTATAGGCGCCCTTCATCGAAAAGATCCTTTCCTCTGCAAGAGGATATCGGGATCGATCCCAGCTGGTGCCGATCGGTTCCCATAAGGCCTTTCGTAAGTTATTGCCTGGTACAAGGGTTGCTCATGGACCCCTTCAAAACTTTTTCTCACTCCTCCTCTGGCAAACTGGTTTTTCACTTAGTACGATGACGTCATCATGTGATGCTTGCATTGAGTGTGCGGACCTTGGAGGTGACGATGGCCTCTCGACGCGCCAGGCAGTCCAGATCATGTGAGCCTGTGCTGAAAACCATTTCCACATTTCTTGCCTGCTCCGACTCCCGCTGGTGGGTCATTGTCCTCAACATGCCGATGTTGATTGTGTGCCCCATCGCAGGACTCGACGTGGCCGAAGCGGAAGAGTCCGCTGAACCTCTATCAAAGGAATGGTATGTGAGCGGATTCCTCATGCGTAGTTATCCAATCGGCAGCCTGCTCAAATTCGACGGCGACAAGATCCCTGATACCAGGTTTGACAGTACGACAGGGGGAGGTCTCAAGATAGGTGCCTTCCCATCATCCAAGTCTGTGTTTGGTGCAGAAGTTGAATTATCCGGTCATGGAGGATCACTCACGGCACCGCAAACGGTAGTAGGCAACAAGGTACGCTCCGCTCAATTGGACACGACCCAGTTCAACTTTATGGTCAATGCCCTCGCTCGATACCCTGGTGACTTTATTCAGCCCTACGCAGGCGTCGGCCTAGGGTTCTCCATCCTGGGGACGGACGGCCATACTCAAAGTTCCGCCGGTATTCGCGAACCCGACTCAGTATCCGGGCTGAACGTGCAAGGAATCCTTGGGGTACGACTGATGATCACAGACCATCTCTTCGGGTTCACGGAATACAAACCGGCGCTGTTTGCAGGAAAAGAAGGTGATGGGTGTGGTACCGGCGGCAGATACAGTTCCAGAAAGGCAAACTGTACGCCACGTCCGACCCATAGCCTTCACTTTCAATCCCATTACGTGGCAGTCGGAATCGGCTTTCGTTTCTGACCTCTGAAACGCTGGCTTCGGCGCTCATGGCGGTCGCGCGCCACCCCGAAGGTCTTAGCTGAACCCTGTCAGCGGAACGAAGGGTCGGCAAAATGGTGGGGTCGGGTCCTGTATTGTGTGGTGCGAGAGCCGGTTCGTTCCTGCCAGTCAATATTTCTGCG
Organism: Nitrospiraceae bacterium; assembly: GCA_031418735.1. Taxonomy (GTDB): domain Bacteria; phylum Nitrospirota; class Nitrospiria; order Nitrospirales; family Nitrospiraceae; genus Palsa-1315. The sequence continues at coordinate 2,648 of JANOJM010000380.1, forward strand.
CCATGCACGATTCAAGGTCCGACCCCCGATGTTCACACGCTGACCTGTCTGTGTACGACGCACAGGCAGGCATTTGAACGGTTCACAGGCAAGCCAGTGGGGTCGTTGCTTGACTTTACACCGCCCCTCCCCTCTGCTACTGCGTCGACTCCTTGATCTTCGCGGCTGTCTGTTCCGCCGACTGTTCCAATACACCCTCAACCTGACGGGCCTGATCCATCGGAGTCCTTATCCCATCCACCGCGGCCTGCCCTGCTGCCTGCGTCGCGGCACTGCCGGACGCAGCCGCAGCCTTCGCCTTCTCCACCGGCGTCTCCTGACTACAACCAAATAGCCCCACCACCGCCAGCAACCCGACAACGAATGAAAAACTGCATCTAGATTTTCGCATCGCCATCTCCTTAACTACCCCACAATTGTAAACTAGTTGCAGGATGCTCAAAAAGGTCGTCCAGCAAGGCCGCAGCGAGTGAAGACCGGAGGCGTACCCTCTGGGGTACGTTGAGGATCTGAACGATGCGAGAACGATGCTGGCGGACTTTTTCAGCATCCTGCTATATGCAATCGTACTCGCGAGGCATGGAACCGACAAGCGATTGTGGAAACAAGTGCTTTGCTCGCCGAACCTGTCTCCGTTATAATCGCGCGGCTAGCCCGCATGATTCACGAGGGTTCGTGACGAAACTGACGAGACGCTACGCGAGACGGGCGCGCGGAGCCGCGAAGGAGGGAGGCATACAACAGTATGTTGACTGACTGAGCGGCGAGCCCGCCCGCCGTCAGGCTTGTCGTAGCGGCGTATCGGCGGTTGCAGTAGAAGCCTTCGTGGATCATGCGGGCTAAAAAACAGGAGACCCCTATGACCACCGCTAACCAAGAACAGCAATTGCAGCTTCGCCAACTCGCCGAACTGATACTCGCCGTCGCAGGCGAGTCCGTAACCGTCATGAAACGGACGGCGCCAGAGCGGGCCTTAAAATTGAAACGCCAGGATGAGTGGGGCGTCTACCTTGAGTTCCTCAAGGTCATGTTTAATCTCACAGACCGGCTTTCCGCTCTGTACCTGCCGGTCAAAGACCAGCCTCAGTTCATGGACAGCCTTGAAGATGCCGTCAGCCTGCAATTGAAGAATGTGTTGGAGCCAGCATTCGGTTCCGGCGCCGATCAAATGGAAATCATGCTCACCGTCGGTACTGCGGTGAGCGAAAGTCGGCAGACCTATGAGCGGTTTCGGTTCCTCGTTACTGAAGACAGTCCTGTGAAAGACGAAATGTTGAAAGCCTTTGGCGAGCAGGTCGCCGACGCGATGGGCATTGCAGGAAACGCGCAAGTGTCTTCCGCTGCAACACTCTGCGCGAGCGCCGTGATTCCGGCCATCAAAGCTGTCTTGGCCGGAGATCTCCCTCCAGCCGATGCAGCCGGTACAGAGGTCCCCGTGGCGACCCATAGCCCATCCGCCTCATCACTCGCCACCGCGACGCCTGGCCCTCAAGGTCCGACAGGGAGCGAAATTAAACTGGTGAGCGTCATTTCGACCGTTACCGGAGAAGAAGTGGAAACTCGGTGGGGCCTCCACCCTCGATTTCGTCAAGATCTTCCCCCGGAGGATATGCAACAAATAGCCAAGCTGATGAACCGAGTCGCTAAAATACTTGGCGAACGGTACGCCTCCGTGGCATTCTCCGACGAATGGACATCGTGGCATAAGGCTGGTCACGCATGATCGCTCTCAAGAACCGTAACAGGTAAGACGTGAAAGGTGAAACGTGGGTTGGACGAGTTCTCTTTTTCCGAAACATTTCACGTCTAACGTTTCACGAATTGCCAGATGGCCAGCTTGAACATCCCGTAGACCGTTCCCTCACGCCAACACCCAGTTCGATACTACAATGAGGAGGTTCAGTGGATAACTCGAGGACAGCAGCCGACTTACCGAACGGCATTCCAGCCAGTCTCTCCCGTCTCACAGAATTGGCGTCGAATCTCTGGTGGAGTTGGACTCCGGAAGCCCGTCGGCTATTTGAATACATCGATCCGACCCTCTGGGTACTGACTCACCACAACCCGGTAAAACTCCTGGCTGATGTCAGAGGGGCTCGACTCATCCACCTCGCCGAAGACCCCTCGTATATGCGGATGTACTCTGCTGCCCTCAAGACCTACGACGAGTATCGTCAGAATGGACACAGTTGGTTTAAAACACAGCACGGCGATTTGAAAGCTCCCACCATCGCCTACTTCTCCGCGGAATTTGGCCTTCACCGATCCATTCCTATCTACAGCGGCGGTCTCGGCATTCTTGCCGGAGACCATTGCAAGGAGGCCAGCGATCTCGGTGTGCCCCTGGTAGGGGTAGGATTCATGTACCCGCAAGGATATTTTCGGCAGAGGATCACGCCGGAGGGATGGCAGGAAGCAGCCTACGCCCCCTTCAACCAAGCAGAATCGCCGATTCATCCCGCCCTCACTCCATCGGGAGATCCATGCAGGATTACGGTCGAGATCGGCAGCCGAGTCGTGGCGGCAGCCGTTTGGAAAGTGCTCGTTGGACGGGTGCCCCTCTACCTCATCGACACAGACGTCCCGGAGAACAGCCCTGAAAACCGAGCCCTCTCAGCTCGCTTATATGGAGGCGATCAAGAGATGCGCCTCTGTCAGGAATTTCTGTTGGGTATCGGCGGGGTCCGTATGCTTCGTGCA
>JANOJM010000381.1:0-2010 GCA_031418735.1 Nitrospiraceae bacterium
CCTGGGCAAGGAGGTCGTCATCACGCAGGGGGCACGCGAATGGTTCATGCTGATCGAGGTGACGTCGGAGAATTCCGTGGTCCTGCGGCAGGAAAAAAAGCACGGCACCTATCTCGTGGACGAAAGTGAAACGCATGACCGTCCCATGACCACAGGCGAAGTCGATGCGGCCATTACCGATTATGTGAACAGCGTCAAGACGCGCGCCAAGAAGGAGTAGCTACCGACCATGCCGGCTCAACCAAAATTCGTCATCTTCGCCCATCACGCCACCTACGATACGTTGCATCAGGTTGCAACCCTTGGTCTCACCGCCGCAGCGATGGGAAAGGACGTGATCGTGATCCTCTTGTTCTGGACGATCAAGAAGCTGGCCGAGGGAAAGATCGATCAGGTGGACTTTCCCCCTGAGTATGCCGCCTCCGCCGGCGAAGTGACGCGGCTCTTGAAGGAAAAGAAGGTGCCGAAGATTTCGGAAATGTTTCAGGACGCCAAGCACGTCGGGAAGTTTCGTCTGATCGCTTGCAGTGCCGGACTGGAATACATGGGTGTCGACAGCGCCGTCGTCGAAAAGAACGTCGACGAAGTTATGGGACTCCCTGCCATTATTGCGCTGATTTCCGACGCAGAAACAAAGCTCTTCATCTGAATGCCGTGAGGCGTAAAACGTAAGGCGTCAGGCGATGGTGAATTTCACGCGCTCACGCCTTACCCCTCACGCCTAACGCGATCTTTTAACCCCAACCCGATCGCAATACTCGGTGAGTTTGCACTTGCTGCAGAAGGGTGAGACTGGCTGGCAGAGATGCTGCCCGTAAGGGACAAGCAAATCGTTGAAGGTAATCCAGTGTTGTTCCGGCAATTTTCGGCGTAGCGCCTGCTCGGTTTCCTCCGGTGTCTTTGTCTTCACGTACCCCCAGCGATTGCTGATCCGATGCACATGAATATCCACACAGATACCTGGCTTGCCATAGGCGACCGTCACGACCAAGTTGGCCGTTTTCCGGCCGACCCCGGACAGGGTGACCAGTTCCTCGACGGAGTCGGGAACTGTGCCTCCATAGACATCCAGCAGGCGACGGCAAATAGTATGGATGGATTTGGCCTTAGTCCGGAAGAAGCCGACGGGATAGATCGCGCGTTCGATCTTCTTGAGCGGGAGGGCCAACATCGCGGCAGGCTGATGTGCCAGCGCGTACAGCCTGGCGCTGGCTTCACTGGTTGTCTTGTCTTTGGTCCGGAGGCTGAGGAGACAGGATATGAGGATGCGGAAGGGATCCCGGTTCGACTCGCGTGCCACCACGCCGAGGACCGGCTCCTCCCACTGCCGAATCTCGCGCTTCACGATTCGAAGCGCGGCAGTGATCTGATCCTGGCGCATGGGCGGGGGTAGCTGGCAAAGGCCTTGGGAGGATGCGATCAACCGAATGGGCGAACCAGTGAGAGGTTACTCTGGTTTACGCTTCGACAACCACTTTTGACGCCGCCGCTGCGCTTCGCGCTCCTTGGCTTTCTTCCTGACGCTCGGCTTCTCGTAAAACCGTCGGCGCTTCAGTTCGCGAAAGAGTCCTTCACCCGCAAGTTTCTTTTTGGCAACTTTGAGGGCTTTTTCGACGTTATTATTGAAGACTTTGATTTCCATTCTGCTCGTCTGCGTACTTTCCCAGGCAATGCCTGTACAGGTTTTTTTCTCGTGGCGACTGGCCCCCGACTAAGGGGCGTAATGTAACATAGCCCCCTGAGTTCCTCAAGACGGATTGTCATTTGCTCAATCCGATTGAGGAGAGATGACTTAAGTGTTTGATTATGCTGAATTTTTATATTCTCTTCGACCGTATGACGCCCCGCATCGGCTGCGGCGATCGCCAACACCAGTCCAACCGTGAGATCGGATCGAACCCGTGGCTTCACCCCTGCCGAGCAAGCATGAAGCAGGGCTCCGGCCTCCGTCGCCTGTTCGGCGATTTCAAGGGGAGTCTCTGTCGCCAGATGGAGTGCGGACGACAAGAC
>JANOJM010000382.1:0-2171 GCA_031418735.1 Nitrospiraceae bacterium
CATTTGCATCCCGCCGATGTGATAGGGCGACGATACGCGGTTTGCGCCGGCCCGCATGAGCTTGTGTTCCGACCCTTCGTCGCCGGCTCGCGCTACAATATAGAGGTCTTTGTTCAGCCCCCTGGCAGTCAGCACGATGAAAAGGTTCTCCGTGTCCGTATTCACGACCGACACTACCCCTTTGGCCCGTTCAATCCCAGCCCGGATCAGGACATCATCCTGCGTGGCATCGCCTTCCACGGCCATCAGGCCTTCCCGTTGCAACGAGGCGATCACGTCGGGATTCTTATCGATCACGACAAACGGGAGCGGTTTTGCGCGGAACTCCTTGCAGATCCGCTTACCCATGCGTCCGTACCCACACACGATGTAGTGATTCGTCACAGTCTTCATCTTTCCCTCAGTCCGATATCTCCCCAAAATAGCTCTCAGTTCCCCTTCTAACAGCAGCCGCGCGAGGTTTCCCAACAAATAGAATAGGGTTCCCACACCACTGATAATCAGGACTACCGTGAAGGCCCGGCCGGCCGTCGACAGCGGGTGAATTTCCTGAAACCCGACGGTCGCGACGGTTGTGACCGTCATGTAGAAAGCGTCGAAGGCGGGCCAGCCTTCGATCACGATATAGCCGAGCGTCCCCACCGCGATCATGCCCACCACGGCCATGACCGCCAGCATCAGATGCCGCGTAGTACCAGTTGAAGAAGACGCTCCAGTCATTTGGCACGAGCTTTCACTCTTTCACAATCACGCCGCATGTGCCGGGAAGAGATCATTTTCTTCGTCGCACTTCTCGTGTTTCACATCGTACGTTTCATGTTTAACGTTCTTCGGAGAATCGATACATGTCATGGCACGCTGTGCAGCGGGCGGTCATGCTGGAGAGGCGTTGGATAATCTGTTGTGGGGTCTCTTTCTGGGCAACCGCGTCCGCAAGGGCATCCATGTCCTTGTGGATCGACATCCCCATTTGCTTGAACGACAGCGGCAACTTCGCCATGAGCGCCGGGTTCACGTCTTCAGCCATACCCATTCCCGCCGAGCGGGCTGCCTGTTCCATCTGCGTTCGATCGGCATCCTGGCCCTGGCCGGCCAAGCCTCTGACCACGCCGTGGACCGCCTTCAGGAGCATCCGCATCTCGCCCAGGATCAAGTCTCGTTCTGCTGACGCTAAGACAATCTCCGTCCGTCCATCTGTGCCCGGCGTCGTCCATTCCTGCACAAAGAACCATCCGGCAACCCCAATCGTCACGATCCAGAGCCCCAACGCGATCCAGCAGATCGTCGATCTCATCGGAGCCCGCTGCCCATGCCACCGGCTTGTTCAGGAGCCAGCGTTCGCACATAGGCGAGCACATCCCAAATCTCATCGTCTGTGAGTGCTTCTCTCCAAGCACCCATCGCGGTATTCTGCCTGCCGTCATGCACGCTCTTAAACAACCTCGCATCCAGCTTTCCTTGAACCGCCAGGGAGGTGAGGTCAGCGACCGGAGGAGTGAATTTCATCTGCCCATTTCCCTTCCCCTCAACCCCATGACAATGGATGCAGATCGTCGAATAGATGACTCTACCGCTGAGCACATCCCGCTCCGGCTGAGACACATTCAATTCTTTCAAACTTGCGCCCCCGGCAAATGCCAACAGCGCAACCCCGACCAGTACAGCCTTCATCGCGTCGCCTCCTTAGTCCGCATGACTCAAGCGAGACTGGCGAGAAAAGCGAGACACATGTTCGAAGTTCCGGGTTCGAAGTTCCAAAAACCTCGAACTTCGGACCTCGAACCCTCATCCCTCGCGCTTGTCGCGCACCCACCTGATTCTAATCTGCGGAAACACTTTGCGAGTAAGATGCCAGCCAAGCGTGACAGCGTACGCTGCCAAACCTCCACACAAACAATGCGTTAGAAGCGGGGGCTCGGAGGCGACACCGACAGATCTCCGCAAGTGGCGAGAAAGACCCCGATAAGAATCTGGTCACTGTCGCAAGACGCCACAGCCAGAGAACATCAACGGTCATTCGTCGTCACGACTCAGGTAGATAGGCTGAAGGCTTTTAGCATTCAGTATTCAGCCTACACACCTGAGCAGCTATCATTCGGCAATCGCTCATCCTGGAACAATTGTGGGCTAGGAAAAGCTCCGCTTCCGAACGGTGCTCTCCTCTTCTTGTT
>JANOJM010000383.1:0-5676 GCA_031418735.1 Nitrospiraceae bacterium
CACTGACCGCCTCCATGTTCAACGCGCGGCCCATCCGAACGTCTTCCATGGCATGTTGAACGACCGATTTTGCGGCTGCGTAGGTTTGTTTTGCCGCCGGAAGCTCTTCGTCGAAGGGAATGGCCGGCGGTTCAGGTTCCGGAGTTGACGAAATCGGCTGAGAAGTTTCAGCCTTCACCGATATAGCCGATGCGCGCGAGCAGGAATCCTGGCAGGCGTCGTCGGTCTCGACATCAAGCTGTCGGACACCGCTGCTGCGCAGTTGCGTGATTTGCTCTGAGGACGTGATCGTGAATCGATGCCGCAAAAAAGGCGTAGCCAACCAAGACCGATCGAGCTTCTCGACCTTCATGCCGACTGTCAGTTGATTGATGGAAATTCGCTTGCGCATCATTCGTAGCTACTAAGGAATACAGGCTGAAGGTCGGAGATCAGAGCACTTAGCCTGAATCCCTTCAGCCTAAGTCTCCGCCTGAACCCCTGAGTCGTGCATCGGACAGCAACCTGTCCTGATGAACTCTATCGGTCTAGAAGGGGGAATCTTGAGGGGAAGTGCGTGGCCAGGGGACTGGCTCCGCCGTCTGCGGCGGTGCCTGTCCCGCTGCTCCTCCGCCTGTCGCGCTTTTCCCGCCAGTCTCGCCCGTCTCGCTTATGTCAAGTTCAGTCCGATATATCCCGATAGAAAGGGGACTGGGGAAGCGGATTAAGCAGTTCTGAGTTCTGAGTTCTGAGTTTTCGGCTCTCACTCAGAGCTCTGCGCTGATCTTTCAGCGTTTCCGGATAACTCAGAACTCAGAACCCAGAACTCAGAACTTTGAGAGCCTAGGCGTTATAGATGAAACACATAAAAACGATCACGATCGACCAACTCACACCGGGGATGTTCATCGTTGGAATGGACCAGCCTTGGTATCGGACCCCCTTCCTCACACATAAACGGCTCATCCGCGATATAAAAGACATTGCCCTGCTTCGACAGCATGGGATCAGAGAACTGAAGATCGACCCCAGCCAAGGCCTCGATGTGGAGCCGAAACCGTCGGGGAATGCGCCGACGCCGTCGCACAAGCAGGAAACGGCCGCTGCCCCAAAGCCAAATCATACGATTGAGCCGCCTTCACCAATACAGGCTCCTCTGTCCGCCTCCGACAAAGAGATTAAAACAGCACCGCTACAGCCGCCCAGCTCGCAGAAAACTGAGCCGACGTCATCGCGCACACGGGAACAGGCCGCAGCCGCCCAGGCGACCTACACAGAAGCCATCAGTTCCATGGAGCATATGTTTGAAGAGTTAGAGGCGGGGATCGTCCCTCGGAAAGAGACACTGCAAATAGTCGTCACGAATGTGCTGTCGCGTGTGCTGGATGATGGCACCACCATGCTCAGTCTTCTCTCTCTCCAAAAGATGAAACGGTTCGATCGCACGTTGGCCTCACATGCGCTCGATGTCTGTACCCTCTCGCTCATTGTGGCGCATGACTATGGGGTTGCAGAGGGAGACTTGGAGATGCTCGGCGCCGGCGCCTTGCTACACGATATCGGCTATGTCCGGTTGCCGAGGAATCTGTACCGCAGAAGCCAGGACCTCTCTGAGCAAGAGCGCACAATGATGCAGCAGCATCCAACGCTAGGACTGGCCGTTTTACAGGAAACGCAAGAGGACCGAGAAGCGGTCGTCAGGATTGTCACGGGACATCATGAGTGCAGCAATGGGAGCGGGTTCCCGCACAAACTCAAGGGAGACTCTCTCTCGGTCTTGGCCCAGCTGGTCGGCCTGGTAGACGTTTATGATGGCATGGTGAGCCGCCGTGGAGGCCGCCCGGCGATGCTCCCGCACAATGCCATCCGGCAGTTATTTCGTCTTGGGGATACGGGGCAGTATGCCAAGGATTTGATCCAAACCATGATCGGCAGTCTAGGTGTGTATCCGATCGGCAGTCTGGTCCTGATGAATACGGGAGAACAGGCGGTGGTCGTGGGGATGAATCACACACAGCGGCTCAAGCCGGTCGTGAAAGTGATCACTGGGCCGCGTGGAGAATCGTACCCCACACCGATCCTCGTCGATCTTGGAGCCCCGACAGCAGAAGCATCAGCGCGGACCATCACGAAGGTGCTGGACCCCCTTCATGAGCGAGTGAATATGGCCATGTTTCTTGACGGCATTCACGAGGAGGCGGCCTGATGAAACAGACAACAAAAAATCGCGCGAAAACATCTCGCGCTTCGAAATCGTCCATGCCCCAAGATCATCTGAATCGTATGGCGCTGGATACGCTCTCGCTCGGAGTGGTACTGCTCGACGGTCAGCTTCGCATCCTGTCTGTGAACAGTGAAGCCGCTCGCCTCCTGGGCCTGTCAGCTAATTTCTGTACGTCGAAGCTTCTCCAGGAAGTATTGCGGCAGCGGCCGGGAACATCCGAAGGCAACATCGCCACGCGCATTCAGGAGTCCCTGCCAGACCATCGCCCCATACAAGCAGCCCACACGACGCTCATAGGCCCCACCGACGAATCGCATCCGATTGAATGGAACTATGTCCCCCTGGATGTAGGAGAAGATTCCGGCGGGGTGTTGACGCTGCGTGATCTGACTCGCGAGAGAGGGCTGCAACAAGACTACGACCGCCTGGCGCGCGTAGCAGAAGAAAGTCCTTCTCCCATTATCGAATTGGACTCCGATGCGAACCTCGTCTATGCAAATCCCGCGATGACGCGACTGCTGCAGCGGTTTGGGTATACTGCCGGTGGGTTCCCCGCTGTGGTTCCCGGTGAGCTATCCCGGCTCGTTCAACGCTGTCTCGAATCGGGAGAGGAGACACGGGGACAAGCAGTCGGCTTAGCTCAGGCCAGCTTTACATGGATTTTCTGTCCGGTCCCTTCACATCGATTGGTTCGAGGTTACGCGGTCGATATGACCGACGTCATGGCAGCCCACGAGGAGCTGCGCCGGTCGGCGGAACATCTCCAAAGCAGCAATCGCCAATTGGATCAGGCGCTCCAGGAAGCGCAGGCTGCCGCTCGCGTAAAGGCGTCGTTCCTCGCGACCGTGAGCCATGAGTTGCGGACGCCGATGAACGGAGTCATCGGGATGACGGACTTATTGATGGATACGGAGCCCTCGGAAGAACAACAGTCCTATATCGAATCCATTCGACAATGCGGCGAGGCCTTGCTGGGTTTGATCAACGACATTCTTGAATACGGCAAGATCGAAGCCGGCAAACTGGAGTTGGAATGCATCGATTTCAATCTTCGTACGACGGTAGAAGATGTCTTGGGTCAATTCGCGGAACAAGCGCAAAAGAAAGGGCTGGAAATCACCGGCCTGGTGCACGCGGCCGTACCGACAGGTTTGCGCGGCGATCCGGGGCGGCTCCGTCAGATTCTCACCAACTTTGTCGGCAATGCGATCAAGTTTACCAAACAGGGAGACGTCACGGTTCAAGCCTTCCTTGAGAAGGATCTGGTCGATACGGTGGTCGTCAGATTTGAAGTCACCGATAGTGGAATCGGCATCCTCCCGGAGGTACAAGCTCGACTATTCCAACCCTTTACCCAGGCAGACAGTTCTACGTCACGCAAATACGGAGGGACCGGTTTAGGGCTTGCGATTTCAAAGCAGCTCATCGAGCAAATGGGCGGCAGTGTCGGCATCACCAGTCAGGCGGGACGTGGCAGTACCTTCTGGTGTACTGCCCATTTCACTAAACAAACGACGTCCCCCTTGGCCATCATGCCGTCTGCCGAGTTGACCGGACGCCGTGTCCTGATCGTCGACGACAATGAATCGAACAGGATTATTCTTCATCACCTGGTCACGGGATGGGGCATGATAGACGATCAAGCCCAGGATGCATCCTCAGCCATCGCACTGATCGAGCAGCAGGCAAAAAAGGGTGTGTCGTACGACGTGGCCATCATCGATATGTTGATGCCGGGTAAAGATGGATTACAACTCGCCAAGGAACTAAAAGTTCATCCTGTCGGATCTCACGTCCGTCTTGTCATCCTCACCTCACTCATTCAGCGAGGGCATGCGGAACTGGCACGCCAAGCCGGATTCCTCGCCTATCTCACCAAACCCATCCGTCACGATCAACTCTCGAACTGTTTGAGAACCGTGCTGGGCTTGCCGGAGCTTGTGGGTGAAAGGACACTGACCGCCGTTGCGGCGCCTGCGCGACCGCTCATCACGCGGCACACTCTCGCAGAACTCGAGTCGGCGCCCAGAATCCTGGTGGCTGAGGACAACCTTATCAATCAGAAACTGACCGTTCGTCTGCTGGAGAAGCTCGGCTATCAAGCGGATGTCGTGGAAAACGGCCAAGAAGCGTTGGCGGCATTATCCCGAAACTCCTATGCCGTAGTCCTGATGGATTGTCAGATGCCGGTCGTCGATGGACTCGAAGCCACCAGGCTCATTCGAGAAGGTGAGAGGCGAGAGGCCAGGGGCGAGAGGAAAGAGTCCTGTACCTCTAGCCCCTCGCCCCTGGCCCCTCGCCATATTCCCATCATCGCGTTGACGGCCAATGCCATGAGCGGAGATCGAGAACGCTGCCTTGCGGCCGGGATGGACGACTATTTAACGAAGCCCGTCCGAAAGGAACACCTCAAGGGAGTCCTCGATCGGTGGGTGTCTCTATCCATTCATCCACAGGCTGCACTGTCGGCAGGTGCAGCACACAACACGAACGGAACAGAAACTGAGGCTTTCCCTGTCATCTTTGATGCAGCCGCGATGTTACGAAACATCGGAGGCGATACCGACCTATTGGAACAGTTGGTTGAGATGTTTCTTCAACGTCATCAAACCATGTTGGAAGCGATCCGCGCAGCCCTGGCCAACAGAGATCAAGAAGCCGTCGAGCAGGCAGCCCATGCATTGAAAGGAACTGCGAACAATCTTTGTGCATCGGAGGTGGTGTTGTTCGCTGGCCAATTGGAAGCGATTGGAGGACTCGGCACGCTGGTTGAAGGCCCGATGATCTATACGCAGCTTGAAAAATCCGTACTCCGTCTCCTTCAGCTTTTTGAAAAGCGCAGCAAGCGCCAACACGACATCAGAAAACATGCGGCGTAAGAGGCCTGTAAGGCGGAAGGGATTCAGGCTGAAGGCCGAAGGTCGGAGGTCGAAGATCCAAACACTTCAGCCTGAATCCCTTCCGCCTTTTCAGCCTTCATTCTTGAGCCCGCCTCACCCATCTCTGCTGAAGCGGGAGAGTCCGACGAGATCCATCGCGCCAGTACTTCGGCTAATACTTTGGATTGTACGGGTTTGCTGATGTAGTCATCCATGCCAGCCGCGAGACACTGGGCTCGATCTTCCGGTTGCGCGTTGGCCGTCATGGCGATAATGGGAATGCGCCGAGGAGGCGCGTCGTTCGTCTCGCGAAGGCTTGAGGCCTGAGGCTTGAGGTCTGAGGCACCCTCCAACGCCCCCGTTTCACCCTTCACATCTAACGCGTCACACGTCTTTCGGATCTCATCTTCCGCTTCACACGTCGTTCGCATCTCGTCTTGCGTTTCACGCTTCACGTTTAACCTTTCACGTCTTCTAATTTCCGCCGTCGCGGCAAAGCCATCCATTTCCGGCATCTGGCAATCCATGAGTATTGCCGCATAGTCGATCCGCCCGAGCGCCTCGAGCGCCTCTTTACCATTGGCCGCCACATCC
>JANOJM010000384.1:0-2002 GCA_031418735.1 Nitrospiraceae bacterium
GCAGGCGCCAGGGACTGATCGAAGCCAAATCACGGGTGGTGCAGGCGAAATCGGAATTGTTCGATAAACACCTTGGGGAGGCCGCCAAACAACTGGGCGAAGCGGCCGAGACGCTGGACAATGTCACGAAGGGCGCAAAGCAAGACGAGACAATCCTTGCCCTGCGGGCACTGACCGGAACGCTTCGAGAAGTGATACTGGAGTTGTCGATGGGGAAACCGGTATCGATCAAACGGCTTGATGAAATTCAGCGTGAGGTTGATCGGCAGTTGAATAAGTAGCGTACAGCTCAGGTAGATAGGCTGAAGGGGTTCAGGCAGAAGGCTTTTAGGCCGAAGACTGAAGGCCGGATTTCCGAGCATTTCAGCCTGAACACCTGAGTGATTATCCAATAACCTCAGGCAGGATGCTCAAACTGGTTTGTTTTGTTTATCTGGCCTGTCTGGTTTAACCAAACAAACGAGACAAACCAAATAAACCAAATAACAATCTTCTTACGCTGGCGGGCTTTTTCAGCATCCTGCTATGTGGCTGCTGGTTGTTTCTTCCACTTCGCGAGTATCCGCTCCACCCGCATCCGTACGACCATATCCGGATCCTTCATCAACGGCTTGATCGCTTCTCGGCCCCGGTCGTCGCCAATCGCTTCGAGCGCCGCCGCAGACGTCAAGCGGGTAAACCAATCACTGTCGGCGAGCATATCGATCAGAGGGTCGATCGCCTTGGCATCTTTGATTCGTCCCAAGGCCAGCACCGCTTGCTTCCTGACAGTTTCGTCTCTATCTTTCAGCGCTGTAACCAATCGCGGCAACGCCGGTTCACCCAGCTCGACCAACGCGTTGAGCGCATCGTCTTTGAACTCGTCGCTCTTCAACTGCAGCATGAGCGGATCGAGCACCCGCTCGTCGCGAATCTTCCCTAATGCGGCAAGCGCATACTTCCTGACGTCCCAATCGCGGAGCAACTTGATCAGCAATTCAACGGCGGGAGAACCGATCTGCCCCAACCCCTCGATCGCCACTTCCCGAACTTGCCAGTCACCGTCGCGCAACGCATGGCACAGCGGTTCCACGCAACGCTCATCACCCATTTCTCCAAGCGTGATGGCCGCCTCGCGACGGACCACCCAATCAGGATCCTTGAGCAGGTCGATCTGGATCTCGATCTCATCCTTGACCTGCTCTTCTTCAAGGGCGACCTGCTCGGTCGGTTCCGCCGTCAGCTCTGCCGATACCTGTGGCTCCCCTGTAAACTCCGCCGCCACCTGATCGGTCAATGCATCGGTCACCGTCTCTGGAACGGCGGGAGTCGCGCCTTCTTCTGTCGGTCGTGATGGTTCCATGGGGTATTACCTTAGCAATTCATTTGCCCGTCGACGGCCCGAACCGAACGACTACTTCGCAGCGGGAGCTGCCGTTTTCTTGCTCGCAGAATTTTTCTTACGCAACGCAACCGTACGCCGTTTCCGTTGTGTCCGCTTCAGCCGTTTCTTCAATGAACGAAGGGCCGCATCCTCTTTTGAATCCTTGTGATCGGCCACCTTTGCCGCCACCTTCTTCTTCAGTCTGGTTTCATCCGATTCACTTGTCGTTTTCTTTGCCATCCGGATTCGGGCCTCCCTGTCTACCTCGTTGATCACATTGACTATCGGCTCACAGCGGGAACTGTCAGTCTAGTAGAGAGATTCACACCCTGTCAACGGGGCTTGTGCCGCGAGTGAATCTCATTCACCACTTCATACTCTACATATCGATTGCCCCTGCCTCATTGCGAATTGACACCCTCGCCCCCTCGTCTCTAGAATGCCGGAATGATCAATGATCGCTTCCTCAAAGCCTGTCGGCGTGAGCCGGTCGATTGCACGCCGGTCTGGTTCATGCGCCAGGCGGGCCGGTATATGGCGGAATATCGCGCGCTCCGCGCAAAACATTCGATCCTTGAGCTGTGCAAAACGCCCGAGTTGGCGGCGCAGGTCACGCTCCAGCCGATCGATCGCTTTCCA
>JANOJM010000385.1:0-7340 GCA_031418735.1 Nitrospiraceae bacterium
ACGGAATTTGACAAGGTTTCGACGCGGGAAATCAAGCGGGTACAGCGAGAGCTGAATGACCGTCCCCGCGCCGTGCTACAGTGGCAGAAACCAACGGAGGTCATTAATCACCTCGTTGCGTTAAATGTTTGAAACCAAGTAGCGAATACACCTCCGGTTTTTCCGGGCCTTGCGCCGCTCATCTGGCCGCACCTCCTTCGCCTCGTCACGAAGGCAATGCCGGACAGGCTCCTCGTCTTGCGTTGGGTCAGGGCATTTCGTATAAGGGCGTGCATGCTGAATCGAATTTTTCTTTGGCTTCTGGTGGGTGGGCTGGCTTTTCTCTGGCCTCCACTTGGCGCTGTTGCTTCAAACTGTCTGGTGGAGACCTCTTCTTCAGGACAGGGGGCGGCATGGAGGCTGCATTTGGGCGCCGGCTGCACGGAGCAAGAGCGAGAGGCGCGAGCGGTGGATGCTGCGCAATTGCTACAGGCGTTCAATGAGGGGAAGGGGGTCGATCTCTTAGGCGTGGTCGTTCGCGGCGACCTATCTTTGGATGTGTTACCCATGGGTCCGTTGCCGCCAGAGCTTGAGGGAATAAAAGAGCTGCAGGGTCGTGAAATACGGGTGATTCCAGGTTCCCTCACGATTGTCGATTCAGTGGTGCGCGGAGCGATCACGCATCGATCGGCACAGGGGCTGCTGGTGGTGAAGGGGCCTGCGACGTTCACCGGGACCAGGTTTGAACAGCTGGTGGATCTCTCACGATCTGTGTTCATTCAGCCGGTGACGTTATCAGACGCGCGGTTTTCGCAAGAAAGCTATTTTGTGCAGGGGCGATTTTTGCGCGGCCTGGTTGCCGATAAGACCTCGTTCGGTCCGCATACGAGATTCCATCGATCTCTCTTCCAGGGGCCGGTCACATTCCAGCAGGCGAGGTTCAATGGGTTGGCGGAGTTCTTGGAGGTGGTCTTCGAGAAGGATGTCGATCTGTCGCGCGCTAATTTTAAACTGGGCACCGGTTTTTCCGGGAGCCGTTTTCAAGGGTTGGCGAATTTCTCTGAAGTCTCGTTCGACGGTCAGGCGTTTTTTACATTTAGTCTATTCGATGGGGACGCAGACTTTCGCAGGGCTACGTTTCGCTCGACGGCGGATTTTTCCAATGCATCGTTCAAGGGCAAAGACGACTTTTCCAAAGCCTCGTTTGCACAGGGTTCACAGTTCACCAACGCGACCAGATCGGCGACCGTACCGGCGCCTCCAGAGCGTGACAATGAGATCATCCAGTATGCGGTCATCTTCATTCTTTTGACGTTCGGCGCACTGCTGATTATCTACCGGGTTAGGAGAAGCAGGGGGACAGGCACCGCCGCCGGCGGCTGAGCCAGTCTCCCTTGCACCACTACTAATAGATAGAGGCTTGCCCCGCCTCCCCCAAGTCTGGTATAAACCGGTTTGTGGAAGACCAGTTCGATGTGACAGAACAAACCGAACTGCCCTATCAGGTTCGTATTGAGAACTTTGAAGGGCCGCTTGATCTTTTGCTCCATCTCATTAAGAAGAGCGAGATCAACATCTACGACATTCCCATCCATATGATCGCCCAGCAATACCTCACCTATATTGAGGCAATGGAAGGTCTCAATCTGAATGTCGCGGGGGAGTTTCTCGTGATGGCGGCCACCTTGCTCCAGATCAAGTCCAAGATGCTGCTTCCTGCCGATGAGACGGTTGCCGATGACGAGGATGGGCCGGACCCCCGTGAAGAATTGGTTCGGCGGCTGCTCGAGTACAAGCAGTTCAAAGACGCAGCCCGTCAGCTGGACGAACATGAGCAGTTATGGCGGGAGATTTACAGTCGTGAGCAGAGCCCGGCGGTCGAATTGGAACAGGATGAGACCCTGCTGGACAATGTCAGCCTGTTCGAATTAGTGGATGTCTTGCAGGGAATCCTCGACCGCAATCCCGGCACGAAGCTCATGGAGATTCTGCCGGATAACTTGACGGTTCGGGAGCGGATGAACGCGATTTTAGAAAAATTGGAAGGGCAGGAGTCGGTGAGTTTCGTCGAACTGTTCGAGCCGTCCTGCCATCGGCTTGTCGTCATTGTCACGTTCTTGGCCCTGCTGGAACTGATGAGGCTGCGAACGGCCCGGGTCTTCCAGGCAGAGCACTTTGGGCCGATCCTCGTATCGCGCCGGTTCTCACTCGTACCAGACCCGGCAGAGTTGGATGATGCGGAATGGAGGGGAGTATGAATTCAACCATAGAAGAAGAAATAGATAGCATGGCTGCGGTCGAAACAGCGTCGGTGATTGAGAGCAACGGAGCGCTGGACGACGTGACAGAGGAAGCCGCCGTCGAGGCGGTGGGTAGCCAGGCAGAGGCCATCGATGCGCGGGAACTCAAAGCCATTCTCGAAGCAGTCTTGTTCGTGTCGCCCGAACCGGTTCCGCTCACTCGGCTGTTGTCTATCGTGGGGACGGTCTCAAAAGCCGAAGTGGTTCAGGCGCTGGGGATTCTCACGCACGACTTAGATCAGGATGGGCGCGGCATTCAGCTTGTGCAGATTGCAGGCGGCTATCGGCTGGTCACGAAGCAGGAGTATGGGCCCTGGCTGAAACGGATGGATAAAGCCAAGGCGGCGCAAAAGCTCTCTCGCTCCGCGCTCGAATCACTCGCCATTATTGCCTACAAACAGCCGCTCGTGCGGTCTGAGATCGAAGAGATTCGAGGCGTCGAAACATCCGGTGTCCTGCGTACGTTGTGTGAGCGCAAGTTGGTGCGGATCGTCGGGCGAAAAGACGTGCCGGGCCGGCCCATCATGTATGGAACGACCAAGTTCTTCCTCGAGCATTTCGGATTACAAGATTTGAGTCAGCTCCCGCCATTGCGTGAGTTCAAAGAACTCGGCGACTCCGAGCAGGCCCTTCTGCCGATCGAAGAAGAGTCACCGGAGGTAGTCGAGACCTCCGAGACTCTCTATTCAGAAGACATCCGCATTACGAGCAACCTTGAAGAAGGCGAGGCCGTGGAAGCCTTTGATGCAGAGACCAATGGGGCACTGATCGAAGAACCGATCGAACAGGCCTGAGTTTGAAAGACGTAAAAACGTGAAAGGTTAAACGTTAAACGTTAAACGTGAAACGTAGGACTACTGCAGGGTGGTCTTCATCCGAAACCTTTCACGTTTAACGGTTCATGTCTCGCTGGTTGGCCTATTTGAGCATCCTGGGCACGGAACCGGAACTGCCTCACACCAACCCCATCTCGCCATCGTACCTCGACAAGAACAGTCTTTCGTGACTGGTCAAATCAATTTTGCCTCGACTTCAGCCTCCACAAGTGACAACTCTCTGATTCCGTTCCCCGACAGTATTTTTACACGCCAGGAGCATTGTCAGAAAACTTTACAGGTATGAACTTGTATAAGTGATTGATAAGTTAGTGTTGTGATGTTCCAAGAGAGATAGCGCGCTGTTTCTGCTGTAAAATAGTTTTACAACGTCTCTGACTGTTCACAATATATATCAATATATATTTATATATATCAACGACATGTGCGATTAACGAAAATGGCATGCCTTGTGCGTCGTTCAAGGCGCGAGTCTGAAGTCAATAGAAAAGTCCAAGATGCGTTGGCGTCAACCCGATAGACAGACGTGTCGTTAGCTACAATACAGAGGGTGTGAAATGTTGAAGCATCTGTTTTTTGGACTTGGAGCAGCGTCGCTACTAGTAGTCGTGACGGCCCTGCCAGTGCAGGCGGCACATATCAACCTTCCACCGCCTGAATCGTTGGACATCGTCAATGTCCTTGGGACTGACGGAATTTCTTACCAATGGGTTTGGGCAAGCCCCTGTCCTGGCTTTCAGCCGAATTGTGATAGTGAGGGGGATCTGATAGATGATAATAATGATAGTGGAGGACCGGATGCTGGAGATGGATCAATACATGGATTTACATATGCCTCCGCTGACCAGTGGAACGCGAGCTTTGGTAGCACGACGACGCCAGAGGAAAGACTCTTGGCTCTGGTCGCTCTGGAGAGCGCGTTTACGTTTACTGATGATGCCGCGAAAACGATGTTTAACCCAGAGGGCATTGTGACGAGATGTGCTGCAGCGTCTTTCGTCCACGATCCTCAGAATGGTACATGCAATCTTAACGAAATTCGTGTCGGTAACATCTGGAACTCGCCATTGAGAATACCCTCAGATCTCCCATCCACACTAGATACATGGTTGGTTCTTGTGAAGGGTCCTGTGCCAGATACCAATGGTTCTGTGCCCGAACCCTCTTCCCTGCTCTTGCTCGGTGCAGGTCTCCTGGGCCTCGCAGTGTGGCGGTGGAAGCACGCAGCCTAACCTCACCTCACATCGTGTCATCACGGACGGCGGTTCCAGCAATGGGGCCGCCGTTTTGTTTGAGTATGGCATGACGTGACAGACCTCGATCTGTGACCTACCGCCGCTCATTGAACCAGCCGAGCTTCTTTGCGACGCACAACATAGCGCCGGAGCATTGACGTATTTGGCGGTCGGAGGGAGTGGGGCCGTTGCTTGACTTTGCACTTCGATAACAATTTTCCGTCAGCGTTCGCGTCGGCGTTGCTTAACGTTGCTCGCACCATCGCTTGACTCGCACGTATTCAACGAAGGCCTTATGATTTCTCGACTTCCCCAGGAGGAGTAGGCGGACTGTTCTTCACTGCGCGCGCCTTCCCAATTCCCCATTTCGTTTTCAAGGGTAGCCTGGTCGATCCTCGATTGCGCACGTCGAACGAGCACATTCTGATCGTGCGCGTTCCGCGAGCACAGCGGCGGGCTCATCGGATCCTCCCTCCTATACCTTTACCTTCCCAAAACGGCGCCCCTCGCTGCTCTTCACTGCGCCGTCCAGCGTGGATTTTCTGGCCCCTCGATTTCCCCAGAAGGAGTAGGCAGATTGTTCTTCACTGCGCGCATCGAGCGACCACCGTTTTATCGTGGGGGCTCTGCGAGCAAGAAGAACGGTCTGCCTGCTCCTTCGCATCCTGCTGGGGGCGCGTGTTCCGTGAGCAAGGACAGTGGCGAGGGGCCCCGTTGACTCTCTTTCCGCCCCTTTGTTAGACTTCTCCTCCAATTCCAAGTCCTTGAAAGACCCCTCATTTTTCTAACTTGGCGACTTACGTAACAGGATGTATCACCACGTGATTAAAGCTTGGCTGCAGGACGAGATGTTTCTGTGTGGTCGAATGCATCTGACCATCGATGGGACTCTGGGAGAATGGGGCGCCGGCGATTCGGTGGCAGAGGAAGATGAACTCCCGCAAGCGCCTCAAAACGTACGAGCGAAGTCGAGTAATGGGCGCGTCACGGTCACGTGGGATCCGGTTCCGGATGCCATGTATTACAATCTCTATTTTCAGACCACCAAGGGCGTGATGATCAAGCCCTCCGATCTTTCGCGTCCGATTGCTTCCGCCGACGATTTCAAAGCCGTCATTGGAGTGAAGAAAGATAAAGCCACCTGTGTGGAAGGTGTGCAGAGTCCCTTTGTCCATGACGATCTGGCCAACGGGACCTGCTACCACTACGTCATCACTGTGGTGACACAGAAGGGGGAGAGTCTCGAGTCCCAAGAGGTCATGGCGATTCCCTCGCCCTATCTGCTGGCCATGATCATCGGCGGAGAAGGTGTGGACGACGGGGAGTTCAGCTCGCCCACAGGGATTACGCTCGACAAGGACGGCAATATCTACATCGCCGATACCGATAGCCATTCAATTCAGAAGCTCGACAAGTCCGGGAAATTTCTCGCGCGATGGGGCAGCGATCCTTCTGCGCAGGAAGGGAGCTTCTATTATCCGCGCGGATTAGCCGTCGGGCCGAACGACGTGCTGTACATTGCCGACAGCGGCAATAACCGCATTCAGAAATTCGATCTCAACGGCAATGTCATGCAGGCCTGGGGCAAGTTTGGATTTGCGTGGCGCGGGGCGGATCTGGGCAAGTTCGATGTGCCCTGGGGATTGGCGACGGACGCAGAGGGCAATCTGTACGTGTCTGACACGAGCAATGCGCGTATCCAGAAGTTCACCTCGGACGGGCAGTCGCTCCTCAAGTGGGGCCGTGACGGGAGCTTCGATGGCGCCTTCTTTTTCCCCCGCGGCGTGGCGGTCGAGTTTGTCGGCAATATTTTTGTCGCCGATGAAAGCAACAATCGCATTCAGAAGTTCGATTCCCGCGGGAGCTTTCTTGCCAAGTGGGGCCGTGATGGGGCTGGTCCCGGCCAATTCAAGTCCCCCTGGGGGATTGCCTGCGATGCGCTCGGCAACGTCTATGTGGTCGATACCGGTAACCACCGTATTCAAAAGTTCGACGGCAACGGGACGTTCCTCTGTGCCTGGGGGAACCGTGGCAAGTCGGAAGGGCAGCTCAATTTCCCGTACGGGATTGCCGTCGACAAAGAAGGCGCGGTGTATGTGGTGGACAGCGGCAACGGCCGCATTCTGAAGTATGTGCCGACGGAGGAAGAACTCAATCGCGGGAAGGATGAGACGGCAACTAGTCAGGCGTCGGCTGAGGCTCCGGCGCCCCGCAGCGTGGCGGTGAAAGCCGGCGATACGGAAGCCTTCCTGAGCTGGATGGAGGTTCCCGGCGCCCAGTCCTATAATCTCTATTTCAATACGGTTTCGAAGCTCACGACCCAGACGGCGACGAAAATTGAAGGGGTGACGAATCCCTATGCTCATGCCGGTCTTTCGAACGATACTCCCTATTACTATGCCCTGTCAGCGGTGTTCGAGTCCGGCGCCGAAAGCGAGTTGTCGAATGAAGTGATGGTGACGCCGGTGCTCATCGATATCACCGCGCCGCAAAATCCCTATGCCGTGATCAATCATGGCGCCTTCATGACGAATACGCCGGAAATTATCGCCACGATTTCAGCGAACGATGTCGATACCGGAGTGGCGGCCTACTTTGTTTCTGAGGCGCCGATGACTCCCACGGCGGGGACGCCGGGATGGGTCGATGTGACACCGGCTATCAAGTTCGGCGCGACGATCCCGTATATTTTGTCGCCAGGAGACGGGCAGAAGTCGATCTATGTCTGGTTTAAGGATCTGGGGGGCAATGTTTCCACTCCTGCGAGCGCCACGATTTTGGTCAACACGTCGGGGTATCTCTGCGTGTCCGAATGGGGCCGGACAGGACGTGGCGCATCCTTGCTGCACGGCGGCGAGTTCATGGCCCCGATCTACGGGCTCTGTGTCGATCAACAGGGATCGCTGTTCGTGGTCGACAACGGCAACAACCGGGTTCAGAAGTTCGACAATGCCGGTAACTTCATCATCCTCTGGGGCAACTTCGGTATG
>JANOJM010000386.1:0-1512 GCA_031418735.1 Nitrospiraceae bacterium
ACTCCCTCGGCCAGCGCAAACTTTGTGGCGGCACGAGCGAGAGCCTTGACGGTAATTCCTGCCATGCGCTCGGAGAGCGCTTTATCAGCTAAGGCCGTCACGTTATGCACCAACTCAGTGTTCACCGTCACCCTTGTGCCGTTGTCCGGAATGAGACTCACCCTATCGACAGGCACCTGCGTCTTCTGTGGAGCGAGCCTCGGCAACGCCACACGAACAACGCGCCCGTTCAGTCCGTACAAGACCGTGTCCACCCCCCGATTGGATTGCCGATTCGCCTGCGACAACCCGCGATTGAGAAGCACTAACTGGAGCGCGTCGAGACTAACCGGCAGGTCAAGAAACTGATCCTCCTTGCGTGGCGCATGCCCATTATAACTGATCACAACAACTTGAGCGAGCTGTTGCAACGACTGACTCGTCTCCCACTTCGTATCGGGAAACAGACGCCGGTACTCGGCCAATTCTTGTGTAAAATGCAGCGCCTCAGCCGTTCGTAACAAATCCTCCCGCAACTGGGAGGGAACGGCCGTATACGACCAAGCGCGGGTGGTATCAAAGGTCTCATAGGCCTTCCGATAGGCGATGAACGCATTATTCACATCGCCGGTGCTTTCGTAGAGGATGCCGCTCAGATAACGCGCAAAACTGTCCTCCCGATAGGCCCCCTTCTCCTGGGTTCGGTCCGACAGGACATTGAGCCGGTGGTCGATACGCCGGGCTTCGACCAGCGCTTCCTGCCACTGACCCAATGCCGAATAATTGAGGGCCTTCAACACATTGACCAAGACCTGTTCGTAAGGATCGCCCTCATAGGCCAGCGCCGTATCGTTCGTCATGAACGCGAGCGCTTCCGTTCGAATCTTTCGCGTGTAGAGACGATCCAGTTCCTCTTCAGCCTGCTCCAAGACGGCGTTGCTCTGCTGATAATCGCCGGCGAGTTGAAGGAGCATCCCTCGATCCATCCCATAGAGCACCAGGCTTTTTTCGCCGTACTCCTTTTCAGTCCGCTGAACGATGGCGTCGGCGCCCTTGGGATCGTTGGCACGCAGGCTTGCGTCGATGAGGAGATATCGGTTGACCGAGGGGCCGCATCCGGCAAGCAGCACGAACGCCAGTGCTGCAAAAAGAACCTGGATGGAAATAACAATGCCCCACCGTGTCGGAGGACAGGCGGTGGGGCATGAGACAAGAGGGCTCAACGGATGTCGCAGAACCTAAAAGATTGAACGTTTCTTTTCGACGACTTTCTTAATCTTCTTCTGGCCGTACCAGACCTTGGCGTTGCTTTCCAAATCCACCATCTGTAGGTCCACCTGATAGAACACCGCCTTCGTTCCATCAGCCTCATCAAGGATGGTTGCAATCGTGCCCTTCATCATGTAATCGGCGCCGATCTCTTTCCCAGGCGCTTTCTGCGTATCCTCTCGCGCATACATCGCTTGTTCTTTACGTTCGGTGCGAAGTTCCTCGCGATCTCCCTTTCCTGCCACAAACGTGACTTTCTGGGAG
>JANOJM010000387.1:0-6249 GCA_031418735.1 Nitrospiraceae bacterium
GATTCCGGAGACGGAAAATAAGATCATGTTGATGCCGGGGTTTCCCTGCCCTCTGTGCCGTTTCCCGACCTATTCGTGGGTCGAAGATATGGGCAACAAGCTCGAGCCCTATGTGCTCGACTTTATCCGTGAGAATCACCCGGGCTGGGATATCGAATTCGGAGCGTGTGACCGCTGCGTCGAGGTCTACAAGCTGCGCGCCGACGGCGTGATGTAACGGGGCATGATTGTGACTAGCGATCCGACATATGGACGTCGCGAGTTCTTCAAAGACTCTGTCGTGTCCGTTGCCAAAGCGGCCCAGGAATTTGCCAAACACCAAGCGGTCGTGCCGGAACAGCCGGCTCCAGCGCCGGTGCGGACGGATTGGTTGCGTCCTCCTGGCGCCGCTGACGAAACGCTCTTTTTGGAGCGATGCACACAGTGCGGTGATTGCGCCAAGGTCTGTCCGTACGGATCGATTACGTTTCATCCGCAGAACGGGACACCGGTAATTTTTGCAGATCAAGTGCCGTGCTATCTCTGTGAGGACGTCCCCTGCATAGCGGCCTGTGCCACAGAGGCGTTACTCCCCGTCGAAGGACGCGGACAGATACGAATGGGCCTTGCATCCGTCTCGTATCGAATCTGCACGGCAGGGCAGGGATGCCATGCCTGTGCATCGAAATGTCCTACGGATGCCTTATCGATGGATTTTGGCACACAGCGGCTTGTGGTGGCGGCTGAGCGTTGCGTCGGATGCGGATTGTGTGAGCAAGTGTGCCAGACCGTAAACGATCGCGTGGCTATTCGAGTCACACCGTTTAGATTGTTGACGGAGACGCTTTTGTGATACGGAATAGCGGCCTGCGTGGGAAAATATAATCTGAAGAGAATCGTCCGGATTGTACGGGGAAAAGGCATGGAAAATCATAGTCTTGGCAGACCCGTTCCGGATAGAAAAATCTCGATTGACAACCCGTGGTCCGATACCTACCATACGACGGTTCCTCTCAAGGGACTGACCTCACATGTCCGGGGAAATTCATGTGGGTAACAAGGTAAACCGAGGAGCTGATTCTCATGACGAGTAAACAGCCGGTGCAAGCAAATCCTCCGGCCGTGGCCGCGGTGATTCCCACTTTGTTAGCGATTAAAGATTCACCCGCAGTCGAATGCGCCCTCAGCCGAAGTAAGCTCTATCTTCTTGTGTCCTGGAGTCTGCTCTATCCTGAAGACGAAGAGTTCCTCGATTATGTGCAATCCGGAGAATACGTCGAGGATGGGCGGGCGGCGCTTGACGCGTTGGATGTGTCGCTCAACGGCATCGGGGGTGAACGGGCCAAGCAGAAGCTGGTGTTGCTCCGCAAGCAGTTCGATCAGATTGAAAAAGTTGTCGCATCGGAATGCGTCAACTGGAAGCTCAGCGATCTGCGGGCTGAGCATCGCCGGGTGTTTAGTAATGTCATCACGCTCGATTGCCCGCCCTACGAAACGCTGTTTGGAAACGACCATGTGTTCGCTCAATCCCAAGTGATGGGCGATATCGCCGGATTCTATCGCGCCTTCGGTGTGGAGTTGTCCAAGGATATCCATGAACGGTTGGATCATTTGAGCGTGGAATTCGAGTTCATGCATTTCCTGGCCTATAAAGAGTCCTATTCTCGCTGTCACGATGGAGCGGACAAGACTCAGATTGTCCTGGACGCGCAGAAAAAATTTGTCAAGAATCATGTCGGCCGATGGGTTCCGCTATTTTGCCGGATGTTGGTCAAGAAGGCCGATTTCGGTTTGTATAAACACGTGGCGGACTTGATGGCGGAGTGGATGGATTTCGAAGCCGCGTTCCTGGGCGTTGCTCCAGCGCCCTACTCGGAAACCGATTATCGTCCGGCGACGTTCAATTCACCGGAAGGCCAGACCTATGAGTGCGGCGCGCAGGACCAGGGAAATGAGCTGAGCCTGTTGCTGAACGAAGTCGGTGCAGAATCGTTTTTGGACAAGAAGGATCAAGGGAAAGATAAGGAAGAGGGGTCGGTCGGAACCGCCTAAGTGGCGGTCGGCAGATATTGTAAACTGCTGCTCTTGACTTTTTTAATCGAGAGGAGGAATGTCGAATGAAAACAGAGAAGACACAGATGAGCGCAGAGAAGCCTCAAAGCAAGCTGCTGAAGATCGGCATTCTTGTCGCTTCGTTGATCGTGGGCGTAATTTTGGCAATCTTTACGATAAACACTCCGCATTGATCGTAGGCGTGAGGGTGATCTTACATTCTTTAATCGAGAGGAGGCGTATCACTATGAGCGTGGTGCGGACACACAGTAAAGGCGTGGTGTTTGGCATTCTTCTCGCTGCATTGGTCGTTGGCGTGATGCTGACGATTGGGCAGGTGCCGTTGGCTGTCAGTCAGCCGGTGACGATTCCGGCCAAGATGATCAAGGGAGTGATCCCGATGGATGGTCAGAATCCTGTTTGGGAGGGTGTGCCAGGGGTGATCATTCCGTTGAGCGGGCAGTTGATCACGACGCCGATGCATCCGAATATTTCGGTGAAGTCGGTATTTGTGAAAGCGATGACCAACGGTAAAGAGATCGGTATGCGCATCGAATGGCAGGATCAGACCAAGAACGATACGACCATCGGTCCCCAGGATTTTCGGGATCAGGCGGCAGTCATGTTTCCGGTCAGCACGGCGGGAGCGCCACCCTTCCAGTGCATGGGCCAGTCAGGCGGCACCACCAACATCTGGCGGTGGAACGCGGAGTGGCAGAAGGATATCGGCAAGGATAGCGCAGGAATCTGGGATGTGGACGACCAATATCCAGGTATTTTCTGGGACTACTATTTTGAAGAACCGGCGGGCGGCGTGACCTATCCGGATCGGATCGGTCGGAGCCTCGGGCCCTTCAATCCTGGCATCTGGTCTGGCAACATTATGTCTGACCCGACATTACGTGTGAGCTCGGTTGAGGATCTGAACGCCAACGGCTTCAGTACCCTCACGACGCAAGCGCATCAGGATGTCATTGGAAACGGTGTGTGGGAACCTTCCGGTTCCGTCAAGGGTGGTGGATACTCCGGTCCAACCTGGCGCGTGGTTGTGAAGCGCACCTTGGAAACTGGTGATGCCAACGATACCCAGTTCAAGGCAGGTATGTCCGTGCCTGTCGCGTTTGCGGTGTGGGACGGGAACAACATTGAACGGAACGGCATGAAGTCACTCTCCACCTGGTTTACCCTGAAGCTGTAGTAGGTAAGAGCTATAGAAAAACGAGAAAACCCCAGTTCGGCATCAGGCCGGGCTGGGGTTTTCTCGCTTGAGAATGCGGAATGTTCAATTATACATTGAGCATTTCCGGATTGGAGCTCAGGACTACTTCTGAGTTCGGAGTCCCTGCAGTACGTTCTTCTCGATCTCGGTCCGATGAACGAATGGTTGGATCTCTGTTACCTTCCACGACATGATGCACTGGGCGGGAAGGGCACGAAGAGGTTCACTCACCTCATCTTTTAACTTGGCTTCAACTACGAAGGTTCCGGAGAGAGTACCGAGGGTGATGCCTCCCGCACGGACCTTGCCATCCTTTCCAAGACTTTCGAGCGATGGGATGACGAGTTTCTCGAGTCGCTCGATCGTCTGCTCGCGGCCCGTTGGAATTCCTGTCTAGGTCGACTCGAACTCGACCAGATAGAGCGTATCTATAGTTGCCGCATTTCTTCTCGACTCGTAGCCGTCATCTGTGTCCCGGCATATTCGTTACGCTCACTCAATTATGATACTGAATGGTAACGCACGAGACTGTAGATTAAGCTGTTGACTTTACATTGATTTATACCGTAGATCTGTCAGACGTTAACCCAATGATACATTAACTACTCAATAAGCTATGCAGCGATCGTTTCATGGCAAACCGTTTAAGTTCATTTTCATGCAACTATTCAATAGCTTGCAATATTCATTCACTTGAATTCTGTTTCATGAAATAGTGGTGCGCATATTGCTCACAACATGATGAGATTTTTAGCGTGTGACATGTTTTACGGTCTAACTCATTGTCTATATTTCGCTGATGGTAGGCTCAGTCCTTGGTACTTCGCTTTAATAGAAGCCCTCAACTGTAGGAGGTGTGCCCCATGTTTTTATCACGAAGGCAGTTCTTAAAAGTCACAGCCGGGACGGTCGCTGCCGTGGCCATCGCGGACAACGTCCTGGCTTTGACCGCGCTCCAGCCGGTCATCGAAGTCGGAAATCCATTGGGAGACTACCCGGATCGGTCCTGGGAACGGGTCTATCACGACCAATACCGCTACGATTCGTCCTTTACCTGGGTCTGTTCTCCAAATGACACGCATGCCTGTCGCGTCCGGGCCTTCGTCCGCAACGGCATCGTCATGCGGGTCGAGCAGAACTACGATCATCAAACCTATGAAGACCTCTATGGCAACCGCGGCACCTTTGCGCATAACCCACGCATGTGCTTGAAGGGGTTTACCTTCCACCGACGTGTGTACGGCCCCTATCGGCTCAAGGGTCCCTTAATGCGGAAGGGATGGAAGGAATGGATGGATGCCGGTTCTCCGGAGCTGACGTCAGAGACCAAGCGCAAGTACAAGTTTGACAGCCGCTTCCTCGACGATATGTTGCGCGTGTCCTGGGACACGGCCTTTACCTATGCGGCCAAGGCCATGATCATCATTGCCACACGCTACAGTGGGGAAGCCGGGGCTCGTCGGCTGCGCGAGCAGGGGTATGCGCCGGAAATGATTGAGATGATGAAGGGAGCGGGCACCCGTACCTTTAAGCATCGTGCCGGCATGCCGGTCCTCGGGATCATCGGCAAGATGGGGAATACCCGAATCAACGGTGGGGTCAATGCGCTGTTGGACACCTGGATCAGGAAGGTCGGCCCGGAGCAGGCCCAGGGCGGTCGCTATTGGTCGAACTATACCTGGCACGGCGACCAGAACCCTGCACATCCTTGGATATTCGGTGTCCAGGGGTCCGACTGCGACCTCTCTGACATGCGCTTCTCCAAGTTGAACACGAGCTGGGGGAAGAACTTCGTCGAGAACAAGATGCCGGAAGCCCACTGGAAGCTGGAATGTATCGAGCGGGGTGCCCGGATCGTGGTCATCACGCCGGAATATAATCCCACCGCCTATCGGGCGGACTACTGGATGCCGCTCCGCCCCGCGTCGGACGGCGCCATTTTCTTGGGTGCCATGAAGATCATCGTCGATGAGAATATGCACGACGTCGATTTCCTCAAGGGCTATACCGATTCGCCCATGCTCGTCCGTACTGATACCTTGCAGTTCCTCGACCCGCGCGATGTGGTCGCTGACTATAAGTTTCCGGACTTCTCCAACAGCTACTCGGGCCGAGTGCAGTCTCTCAAACCGGCACAGGTTGAGAGGCTCGGCGGGATGATGGTCTGGGATCTCAACAAGAAACAGGCGGTCCCGCTGCACCGTGAACTGATCGGCTGGCACTATCAGAACAGCGGGATCGATGCCGCTCTGAACGGCACCTATCGCGTGAAACTGCTCAATGGCCGCGAAGTCGATGCGATGCCGGTCTGGCAGATGTACTTGGTGCATTTCCAGGATTACGATCTGGACACCGTCCATCAAATCTGCCGGACGCCGAAGGATCTGCTGGTTCGGTGGGCGCGGGATTCTGGCTCGATCAAGCCTGCCGCCATTCATAACGGCGAAGGAACAAACCACTATTTCCACATGACCATCAATTCCCGTGGCGCGGCGATGGTGCTCATCGCCACCGGCAACGTGGGCAAGTTCGGCACAGGGCAACATACCTGGGCCGGCAATTACAAGGCCGGAACATGGACGGCCACACCCTGGTCGGGCGCCGGTCTTGCCGTGCATACGGGGGAGGATCCCTTCAACATCACCCTCGATCCGAACGCGCACGGCAAGGAAATTAAAACTAACTCCTATTATTACGGCGAAGAGGTCGGGTATTGGAATCACGGCGACACGGCTCTGATCGTCAGTACGCCGAAGTACGGACGCAAGGTATTCACGGGCAAGACGCACATGCCGACCCCGAGCAAATTCCGGTGGGTCGTCAACGTGAACGTGCTCAATAACGCCAAGCACCACTATGACATGGTCAAGAACGTCGATCCGAACATCGAGACCCTGATCACACAGGACGTTGAGATGACCTCGGACATCAACCACAACGATATCGCCTTCGCCTGTAACACCTGGATGGAGTTCACCTATCCCGAAATGACGGTGACG
>JANOJM010000388.1:0-2555 GCA_031418735.1 Nitrospiraceae bacterium
ACCGTGTTGCTGATGATGGTATGGCCCTTTTCGATGGCATAGCGGTGAATCGCGGTCTTGGCGACCCCTCTGGCAAATACGGGGATCTTTTCCATCCGGCGGAGGGCTTCTTCAGTCCAGGCGATCGTGTACTCTGCCAACGTATCGATCGGCGGTACGTGCTTCCGGTTCGACACCAGGATATTGCAGGGCGCGGACCGCAAGAGATTTTCCGTGTTGCTGCCGATGTCCATATCCTCGTCGCTGTGTACGCCGATCCGTCCGACGATCAGCAATGCCGGGATATCCTTGCGCACATATTGAATGATTTTCTCGAAGGCCTTGCCATCCAACAGGGTAGTCTTGACATCGGTTTGTTCGGCCTGAGCGAGTTCTCGACAGATGTCGAGGTGCGACTGGTAGATCTTTGCGAGGCCACTGTCGATGATTTCCTCGTGCAGCTTCTCCTGCTCCTTGAAGCGAAACACCTTGCCTGCTTCCTCATTGAGCACGCCCGAGATACTGTGAAAGGCGGCATAGTGGAAATAGGGGTCGAAGGCCGAAATCGCTTCGACCGGCATGTTGAAGGCCTTGCCCAGCGCGAGGCCGGTCATGAGTCCGCCGAAGGAATAGGGGCTGCCGTCCACGGCAACCACAATCCTCCCGCCGGTCATCGGCTGGATTTGCTTGATGATCAGCATGTCCGAGTTTCGCACGCGGCGAAGCACCCGCTCGGTGTTGCTGCCGATCACGCTGTCCTTCACCGCACCGACGCCCAAAGCGCCCATGATGACCAGGTCGTAGGCATTGGTATTGATGTCTTCGGCCAATACCTTCCAATTCCGGCCTTCGAGCGAACGGCGCTCGATCGGAAGATTGTTTTCCGCGCATTTCTTATCGACGTAGTCGAGGTAGGAGTCGGTGATGATCTGGAGACCGCGGGTGATCAGTGAATCGTGGATTTGGCGCTGCCGGTCGAGTTCCTTTTCATCGTGGTACTCTTCGGGCAACCCCGCTTCCATCTGCTTGAAACGCTTGTCATGCATTTTGGCTGCATAGACGTGGCTCCCCACGATCTTCGAGCCGAAGGCTTTGGCAAAATGAACTCCGACATCGACAGCGGTATTGGAATGGTCGGAGTTATCGACCGGGACATAGATCGTCTTATACATCGAGATGTCTCCTCAAGATGCCCTCCAGGCCAGGGCGAACGAGGTAATTATCAGAATTTCCAAATGGTTGACGTACTTCCCTACCCTCAAAGAACGCACATGCTAGCACCGGCCTGAATTCGAATGCAAGGTGCCGGGGGAACTGGTGGGACGACGTTAGGATGCCGGGGTCGCGAGGGATTTTTCGCTCGACTCTTTTGCGGAGCGAAGGGACTTCCGGGACCGGAGAATCTCTTCCAGGGACAAGAGGGCATCACGTCCAGAATTCCCCTCGATCCCTCGAATCAAGCTCTGGTCGGCATAGGGGCCTGATTCTTTTGGGGTTTGGGACAGGGAACCTGTCCATTTCCGAGGGTCTCTGCTTCCATCTTTCCGTTCCCAGGCCATGAGGCAAGCCTTGGCGATAAACGAGTTCAGTGGCGCCGGATTATAGAGAAGCTTTCTGATACTCGTCGGGGTCAGCATCAGAGGGTTATAGCCGGCCGAGAGATACCCTTCTTCTAACAGCCGTTGTTCCAAGTCGGTGTTCGGCTGAATGCCCAAAAAGAACATCAGGGGGAAGACTCGCTCCTCACCCAGGATCGCGGCGACTTTCTTATAGGACTCCACACTTTGGAGCAGGGATTCCTCGGTCTCTTTCGGGCTATTCAGCGAATAATTAAGAATGACCTTCCCCTTGAATCCCGCTTCTGCCAGATAGCGACAGCCATCGTACAGCCGCTCAAGCTTGAATCCCATGTGGAGGTCGTTCAATACCACTTGGGAGCCAGACGTAATGGCAACTTCGAGATCACCGACGCCGGATCGGACCATGAGCTTGGCCAACTCCGGGGTGATGAGCGATGTTCTGATATAGCCGGACCACTCGATCTCCAACTTCTCGGCAAGGATCCGTTCAAGGATCTCGGTGCATTGGGGATAGGCTTCTTTCCCGGTAATGAACTGGGCGTCAGTGAACCAGAAACGCCTGGCGCCCCATTGATGGTAGTGCTGAGAAATATCCTTGACGACCATGGAGGGTGGCCGATAACGCACCCGCTTTCCTTCAATGTAGGGGTAGAGGCAGAACGCGCAGTCATAGGGGCAGCCTCGCTTCGACTGCACTCCGATGGATTCGCCAAGATATTCCCGATGCTGAGGAAAAATCGAAGTCAGGTAGGGCAGGTCCACCGTCAGCGCATCAAGAAGAGCCGGCGAACCCTGCTGACCCTTTCGAACGGTCTTTCCTTCCCGGAGAATATAGCGCTCGTTGTCCAGGGACTGGCCTTCAATGACTTTGAGAATGGCATCTTCACCTTCCCCGAGAATCCCGATGACGCCTTCCGGAAGTTTCTGGATGAGCTGGTCGGCAAAGGCAGTAAAGGCCCCTCCACCGATCATGATCTGTGCCTTCGGGAACTCCTT
>JANOJM010000389.1:0-8418 GCA_031418735.1 Nitrospiraceae bacterium
CAACCTCTTCATCTGGGGATGTGCCGCCGGCGTTTCTGTTTCCCTGCTCATGGTCTTTGGGCTGTTGTTGTTGATCATGATCAACGGTCTGGCTTATTTTTGGATCTCTGACATCGTCGAACTCACCTTGAAAGATAAACAACATGTGACGGGACAACTGGCCGGGCGTGAAATCATCCCTCGCTCTGTCACCCCGGATCGCCCTGAAGGGAAAGGCCGTCTCCGTGTAAAAATCGGGAATCGCGATATATACGGACTCGACTTCAAATGGGTCAACGACGATCAGATTGTGTCAGAAATGTACCCGGCAGATATGGTGCTTCTGGAACGGCGCGAATGGGGAAACATGTATGCCAGGATCAAGGCTGTCTACAGAGGAGAGGCAGTTCAGGCTGAAGGCAATGAAGGAGGGTGGATTGCCCTGGCTCCACTGATCGACGCAGCCAATGACCTTCATCAACAGATCACCAAGATCGAAAAAAATGAAATCGGCTCGATTAACGCGGATATCGAACAGGCCAGACTGAAAATCCGTACGTTCGAAATTGGCAATTCCTCTGCACCAGATACAAGGGGGAGAGGGCAAATCGATGATCTCAAAGCTCAAGTTGTAGCCGCTGAATCCCATTACCAGGAAAAAACCATCGAATTGGAAGCGCTACGGACACAATTTGATGAATACTCTGTCGTCATGGTGGATGCGAACGGACGGGAAAAGCAGATCCCGGTAGGACAGATCATTCGCGCCCTACGTCCGAACGAGATGGGCCTGTTTCACAAGAGCTGGATCTATCTCACAAACGTGTGGTCTGTCCTCAGCACCGAGCCTAGAGAAGCCAACACGGAAGGCGGCATTTTCCCGGCCATTTTCGGCACCGTGATGATGGTCATCATCATGAGCCTCATCGTCGTTCCCTTCGGCGTGCTTGCCGCGCTCTATCTGCGGGAATATGCCAGACAGGGCGCCATGGTTCGGCTTGTGAGAATTGCCGTCAACAATCTTGCCGGCGTGCCCTCGATTGTCTTCGGTGTGTTCGGGCTAGGTTTTTTCATTTACGCCATCGGCGGGACTCTCGACACCCTTTTCTTTCCCGAACGGCTTCCGGCTCCGACGTTCGGCACCGGCGGAATTCTCTGGGCATCGTTGACCCTGGCCTTACTCACAGTACCGGTGGTCATTGTCTCAACAGAAGAAGGACTGGCTGCCGTGCCCAGAGAGTTTCGTGAGGGATCGTTAGCCCTTGGCGCAACGAAGTTGGAAACGATGCTCAAAGTCGTGATACCCTCTGCCCTGCCGGGAATTCTGACCGGATTGATCTTGGCAATGGCCCGCGCTGCGGGCGAGGTGGCGCCGCTCATGCTGACTGGAGTCGTCAAGCTCGCGCCTTCACTCCCCGTAGACGGTTCCTGGCCTTTTTTTCACTTTGACCGGAAATTCATGCACTTGGGATTTCATATCTATGACGTCGGCTTCCAGTCCCCCAATGTGGAAGCAGCGAAACCGATGGTCTATATCACCACACTGGTATTGATTACCGTCGTGGTGCTATTGAATCTCACGGCAATCGTCCTCCGTAACCACCTGCGCAAGAAATACGCAGGGTCTGTGTTATAGAAGATTTTTATGCCACCTTCGACAGAGCAGCGGTCTCAAGTGGAAGGGCTCACCCCGCAAAGGCTCAACGTGCAGGATGGTTCTCGACAGTCGCCTGAGCATGATTCCAAGGTTCAAACCGTCAAACTTGCCTTGAACCAGGTCGACTTTTTCTACGGAGATCGCCAGGCACTTTTCAAAATCAATATCGAGATCGTCCAAAATCAGGTCACGTCGTTCATTGGGCCATCCGGCTGTGGAAAATCAACCCTGCTGCGATGCCTCAATCGGCTCAACGACTTGGTTGAAGGGTCTCGATTGGAAGGCAGCATGCTGCTCGACGGCATAGATATCTATGGTCCTGACGTGGATATCACCGACCTCAGAAAACGTGTCGGAATGGTCTTTCAGAAATCGAATCCCTTTCCGAAATCGATCTACGAAAACGTAGCCTATGGACCGCGTCTTCATGGCATCAAAAACCGTGGCCAGTTGGATCAGATCGTAGAAGAAGGGCTGAAGGGCGCGGGGCTCTGGGAAGAAGTGAAGGATCGACTCCAAGCGAGCGCCTTCGGTCTCTCCGGGGGGCAACAACAACGGCTTTGCATCGCCCGCGCGCTTGCGGTCAAACCGGATGTCCTGTTGATGGACGAACCCTGCTCAGCGCTGGACCCAGTCGCCACCGCCAAAATTGAAGAATTGCTCTTTTCCTTGAAGCAAGACCTGACGGTTGTTATTGTCACCCACAACATGCAGCAGGCTGCGCGAGTGTCCGATTGGACGGCATTTATGTACCTCGGAGAAATAGTAGAGTTCGGCCTCACGAAGCAAATATTTACCACGCCGTCAAAAAAACAGACCGACGATTACATCACCGGACGATTCGGATAACTATTATGCCACATCGCCACTTTGACGAAGAACTCTCCGACTTGAAGACCAAGCTCCTGCGGATGGCCGCTCAGGCGGAAGATCAGATCGACAAGGCCCTCACCGCACTGGTGACGCGTGACTCGGCACTGGCTCGTGAGGTCATCAAGCGGGACCACCTGGTCAACGCATTGGATGTGGAGATCGACGAAGAGAGTATCCGCTTGCTCGCCCTCCATCAGCCTGCCGCGCGAGACTTGCGCTTGGTGACGACGGCAATGAAAATTGCCACCGAACTTGAGCGGATCAGCGACCTGGCGGAAAATGTTTGTGAGCGGGCGATCGAGCTGAACGAAGAGCCGCAGCTCAAACCCTATATCGATATCCCGACGATGGGTAATATGGCGCGGATGATGGTGAAGCAAAGCATCGATGCCTTCGTCAAGGACGATTCCGCGCTTGCCAGGAAGGTGCTCACGGATGACGATTACGTCGATGATCTCATGGAACAGATATTCCGCGAGCTGCTTTCGTTCATGATAGAGGACGCTCGCACGATTACACGCGCAATTCGCTTAAGCTTCATTGCCAAGTATCTCGAGCGGATGGCGGATCATGCCACAAATATCGCCGAGCTGGTGGTCTATCTCGTAGAGGGCAAGATCATTCGCCACACGACTCCACCTGGATCTCCCCAAATCGACCTCGCAAGAGTTGATCCTTCCTAAGCCTTCTGGTCTGTCTTGTCTATTCGGTCTATTCAGTCTGTCTCGTGTGTTTGGTTGGACAAACCTCACCAGATAGACCGGACAGACCAAATGAACGACGCAGCCTGGCAGGCTATCGAGAAAAGGAATGGTTATGCCACGAAATGGTTGGAGAAGAGCATGTACTCAAACCGATGTCGGCGAAGGACGATCTTCTTGCCTCTGGCAAGTTGGTCGACACTATAGAAGATTTGATTCCAAGTGTATTGAGGCATAAGACTGATGAGCGAATCCAGACTAATGACGGTCTGCTCACTGAGATGGTCGAGAATCGTTGCCGTGAGAATATCGGTACCCGGATACTCACATTGCAACGATTGAACATCTGGAGCTGATTCAAGCAGAGAACTTATCGGCATAGGCACCTCCTGTTAAAATTATAAAAATGAAAACCCCGGTTGATTGCCCTGTTGTGTAGATGTGGCCTGTGTCGGGCTGTACCGGACAGCCATGATGCGCATGAGACCCAGCATGATTAAGATGCCTCCCAGTATTGCAAATTGTTGCCAATCCCCGCCTGAGAACCATCGTGAGATGACCTCCGTCAGCATCACGACAAGGACCGTGTCAATGATAAATGTGACCCGGACTCGCCCGTCAGAGCAGTAGGCACGGGTGGTCTTCAATACCTCGACGACAGCCAGCAGGGTCAGGGTATCGACCAATACCTGCCGAAGAGCTACTTCCACACCCATGGATAGGAGAAGCCGCAGGTCGAGAAATGTTTTGATCACACCGCCTGCCAAACCAACGAGAATCGTCAGAGTCAGCAGGCTCAGGATGAATCGTGTGCCAGCTTCCAAGGCACAGGCGATGTCATAGTTCGTGAACATTATCCTGAATCGTTTGGGCCACCTATTCGATAACGTCTGTTCCATGATGGTTTGTGTCATGGCGTTATCCTAACTAAGGCACGTTCCAACCCTGTGAATTCCTCGTAACATGTATGTAAATTGTTAGGCGAGCGGAGTGATCGGCGGTGAGAAGTGCGAGAAAAGCAGGACGAGCAAAGAAGTTCTGGGTTCTGAGTTGTGAGTTAGGGGCGGATAAGAAAGGCGAGACTGGGGAGATTTTGAGGTGTTCGGAACTTCGTGTCGCGCATTTCCCGCCAGTCTCGCTTGAGTCAGGGCGCGACGATTGTGGCAAAAACCGTTATGAAAAATGCAGGCTAGATGGTTCGATGGAAGAAGCGATGTCAGGCTTTCAAGACATAGATCTACGGCTTAAGCATGCATAAACATATAGACTTATAAATTATAGATTAACTATCGCATCATCTATTTACCCACCCTTTCGTATCATTGTTGTCTAGATACAGGTCTGTTACCTTGCAGCCTCGACCCTAGGAATGGGAGGCATCTATGACAGCCGTGGATAGTCTCATGCTTGATGCAAAACAAGCGATTATGGATGAACATTATCGCCGTTTTCAAACCCTCCGCCAGGAAGAACGGTGGGAAGAGGCACTCCAACAAATTCCGGTCACCTTGAACTGTGCAACCGACCTTCTCAATGAGTCTCTCCGAGTCCTCTCGGAAGCCCTGGAGACTCAGAACCACACATCTGACAATTCCACTCCCCCTCCCCCGGCCCAATAGTGGTTATGCTGACGCCTTCCTCATGCGCCTCATAGGAAAAATATTCAACCACCAACGACATATGGAAATGCGGCTGGCCCTATTAGAAACTCTCCAGCCTCGCACACCTATGCTTGACAGCTTCATACGCAGTTGTTAGGTTTTCGGTCGACCGGTGCGGTGCCTCTGCACACCCATCTCATTCTGGCTGGCGTAGCTCAATGGCAGAGCAGCGGTTTTGTAAACCCTTCTAGTCTTTCCCTCTAACATGTGGTCGATACAGTGGAAACCAGCTACCATAGCCGGTTTGCGCCGTGTTGATGACTTCGGTTTACTGTGGTCTGTTCTGGTGTTTTCAGGCTAATTTCTGGTTGAACTGAACACGCCAGGAACACGTAGGGTTTCTACCACTACCCCTACTTCTATTCATCCAACGAAATAGGAGAAAAAACGTCTCAGGGCATAGCGTGAGGCGCTGATGCCCGCTACCCCCCGTGCCGGGGGCCACTTGCCTGCACGCCCTACCTTGAGTGAGAGAAGGGCAGAGCTACGCATCTGGCGAGGCAACGATCCGCTGAACCGTACAGTTCCCAATCCCTAACTCTCTCGCGATCGCTCGCATGCCTCGCCCTTTGGCCCTCAGAGCGAGCACCTTGGCCTCTACAGCCGCACCAACACGTGGACGACCTAGCACCTTGCCCTCTGCCTTGGCACGCTTCAGGCCAGCCTTGACCCGCTCTATAATCATGCTCCGCTCAAACTCTGCGAATACGCCCAACATCTGGAAGAGTAGTTTACCGGCTGAGGTCGTTGTGTCGATGCCTTGCTTGTGCAGGTAGAGATTGGTGTGTTTGGCGTGCAGGTCGTTCAAGAAGGTCACAAGGTCTTGGAGGCTGCGCCCTAGGCGATCCACTGACCACGAGGCCACAATATCGAACTCCCGACGAACCACGCCCTTGCACAGCCGGTCGAACGCTGGCCGACCATCCCTACCCTTTGAGCCTGAGATGCCCCGGTCAATGAACCGCTCGACAATCGCCCAACCCTCTTTTGCTGCCACAGCCTCAAGCTCCCGTAGCTGATTTTCTACGCTCTGCCCGTCTGTGCTGACTCTCGCATACAAGGCGACTCGCTTTGCTGCCATGGCGTCCTCCTCTGTGTATGTCTGGCCTGAGCCTACCAGAGCAGTGTCCTAATATCAACTATATATAGGACACTCTTTTGTAGGGGGAAGGTCCCGCGTAACTACAGGGGTTTTCAAGGTGGAAGGCGAGAAGGGTTTTAGGACAAGGGAGAGCCTTTCTATCCGAAGACGCTACGGGGTTGCGTGCCACTTGCCTACATCTCTGCAGTTGCTGTGCTTTAGGTGCCGCGTTGCCAGTGGCTCGCCTAGATCTCTGAGCTATTCAGGGGTGAAAGCTTCACCGGGCGGCTCTGGCCGGACTCCGGCTGGCTCCAGCATGTGTGCGTACGTTCGTTTCTTACATAGGACCGATCTCTACCGGAGAAACAATCTTGAAAATGCTAGTCACCAAAGCACCACGATGCTCTAACTTAGGATGCAGCCAGCCTAAAGATCAATATGGCTCGCTCTGTAATCGTTGTGGCCATCGGTATCGCTTCACCGGGGCTCTAGGGCTCCAGAACCTTACCAGAGCTCAACGCAAGCCCTACATTCAAGCTGCCGCTGCAATCCTTCGGAAGCGCACCAAGAGTCCTAACGCGCAAGCCCTGAACGAAATGCAGGCCCTGTTGGATTCTTGCAAGCCTTACCTCAGACGCCAAGCAGACGTGTTGCGCCTTGGTTGGGGTAGTAAAGAAAAGGCCAAGTGCCTGTTGGCAAACATCGCCAGGCAACGAGGCACGCGAGCATCCCGGGTGGTGCTGGCTGCTGCCGCCGGAGCCGCGTGTTGTCCAAAGCCAACAAGCAACGAACGCTATCGGAAAGTACAAATAGCAAGAAGTGTGTATAGCCTCTGCCGATCAGACAAGAGCACGCTCTTTGGGCGCACGATCTCGTCCAGAATACCGATGGCAGGAATTCGGTTAGCGCTGGCCTTGTTTGATTTGGTTGAGCCGATTTTCTACTACTGGTTGAAAGATGGTGGTCGAGTAGCCGTTGCCAGAAAAGTGGCTCCCACTTTGACTTTTCCAAGACAGGACCTATACTAAGCATCGGTACTCACACTCAAGGAACCGTATGGAAGGGCCACGACAAAAATACGTAGACGCCATCAAAGCCAGGGCGAAAGCATAGCTTCAAGCCTGGGTGGATGCCATTGCAATACTACAAGCAGAACTCGTAGCTCGCAACAAAGCCGCCTGGCGAAAATGGTTTACCGAAGGCCGCCAGCCCGCACGCAAACCAATCTATGACACCAACAGGCTGCTCTCGCCAAACTGGTGTTGGTCCACAAAGGATGAAGCAGAACGGCTGCGAACACTGGCGCGGCCTGTGTTGGAAACGTCTGTCAGGTTGCCACCTGATTGGCCATTCCCGGTTGGTATTGAGGACGAAAAAGAATTTCTCCGTGACATGCACGAAGATCACCGATTGATTCAGCAATACTACGCCACACCAGAAGGGCAATTCGAGCGAGCCGATACTTTACTGGAGAAGGCCGCACAGCAGGACGCCCGTTACAGCCTTGCACTCACCGAGCCCGCCAGATACCGTATTCTCGCCTTATCAGCGCCACAACGGGAGACTCTGACGCGGCTTCAAACATATTGGCGAACACTCATCGAGGGGTACGAGATCGGCGGGCCAGACGAGATCCTGCGACGCTACAATGCAGACCCAAACGGTGGACACGTAGAAGAGTACGGAGGCGATCCAATCTACAACAAGAAAGGCACTATTGTAGATTATCAAGACCGTAGTTCAGAGCTGCCCGCAGAGATGGACACGTATAACACGATACTGAGTTCGGCAAAAGCGGCCATGTGGAAGCTTGAAGCCGAGGGATGGACAGCTCCTTATCTCACCTATGTAGACGCTGCCGAAGGAGCCGGGATTGAACCGCTCAACCGGAAGCAGTACATGAAACTCCAGCTCAAAGCGCGCAAAGCGCAGAAACTTCAATCCCAGCGTGTCAAAAGCCTCTAGTAAGTCGATTTTTGCAATACAGTCCTGTCGATAACTCACTTTTCCTCTCATCTGCCCCACTCTTAAGTAATGTAGAGCCCCCTGCACGCCCGTTGAGGCCCACCTTGGCGGGCGTTTTCGTGTCTATCCACCGCGTATTCATTTAACCGCCCCAACAAAGGAAGGTGCACGTCAATATGAGACGACGATTCACGAAGAACGAAATTCACCATCGGCCAACGGTTTGGTTCGATTCTCGGACCAAGCATTACCTGGACGCCATTCAAGACATGCTCGAAGAGAACTACAACCCCTCGCAGCATCCATCCACGTCCCTGTTGTTCAGCTTCGTCCTCATCAAGTTTGCTGAGGAAGTGGCCAATGACCCCAACGCATTGAAGGAGGCGATGGAGGACATGATCGCGCACGGATACTCCCCCTCACCAAGAGTACTCCCGAAATGAAGACCTACCGCACAAAGGCCGAGATCGCAAAGCTGTCACGGGCAGAGCTTCGAGAGGA